>CAZAVR010000260.1:0-6128 GCA_964488435.1 uncultured Cytophagales bacterium
AGAAATCCTGACATGAAAATTGCCCTCCAGCGCATTGAAAAAGCCAGAGCAGGTATTATGTACAGCAGGTCATTTCTTGCCCCGCGCGTGGAAGCCGAACTCTCCGGAGGTGCACAGCGGTTCGGAAAATATACAATGGATGGAGTCGGTAACTATGACACCAATTTTTCCCCCAACATTGGACCTGACCAGAAAATGACCAATCCTCTCCCCGACTACTTTCTGGGATTCAGAAGCGCCTGGGAAATTGACATCTGGGGAAAATTCAGAAGTCAGAAAAAGGCGTCGGCTCAACGCTTTCTCGCCTCTGAGATGGCCTTCAAGTGGGTAATGACAGATCTGGTAGGTCAGGTTGCAACCCATTACTACCGACTGCTATCGCTTGACAACGAGCTCGACATTATCCTTAAGAATATAGAGCTTCAAAAATCTGCTGCCACAACCGTTGAAATCCAGAAGGAAGGCGGAAGAGCCAACGAACTGGCCGTACAACAATTCAAAGCACAGCTATATCACACCCAGAGCCTGGCAGGCGATATCGTACAGGAAATCATCCTGACAGAAAATCTGCTTAACACGCTGCTTGGCCGGTTTCCACAAACCATAACGCGGGGAAATCCCATCGGATCACAAGTTCTCCCGCATTACACCAAAACGGGCATACCGTCCCAGACCCTCAACAGAAGGCCGGATATCGCACAGGCCAGATTAGAATTACAGGCAAGCCATGCCGACCTGGACGTGGCAAGACTGGCCTTCCTCCCTTCACTCAATGTCACAGCTCATACCGCATTGCATACTTTTGATATCTCAAAAATGATATCTCCGACTTCAATAGCATTTAGCGCACTGGGAGGACTTACGGCTCCGGTTTTCAACCGAAGAGCACTGAAAGCAAACCGGAGTCATGCCGAAGCCGAGGCTATAGAGCGTCTAAATGTGTACAATAAAGCCGTATTGACGGGGTTTCAGGAAGTACTTACCAATCTCAAAAGCATCGAAAATCTTGAAAGTGTGGCCACCTTCAAAAAACGGGAAGTGGATGTACTTCAGGCAGCTATTACGACTTCAAACGACCTGTTTCTGGCTGGCTATGCGTCCTACCTGGAAGTGCTCACCGCGCGTAAAAATGTACTGGATGCAGAACTGCAACTCAACAACATACAAACCAGGCAATTTCTCGGTATAGTGAACCTGTACCGCTCGCTCGGTGGCGGCTGGGAGTGAAACCTGTGACATGCATGTATTCGGGATGGCCGGTCGGAATGAAGTATACGACCAGCCATCCCCTGATGAACTCTACTCTACCGTCGCTCTGCTTTCAGCAAGCACGCGCTCGTAATATTGCTCATACATCGGAAGCACCCGGGTGATATCAAACTCCCTGGCCCGGGCCAGTGCATTTGCTTTGAAAACGGGAAGTTGATCGTCCTGCAAAATGAATGCCGCATTTTTTGCCATATCCTCCGTATCTCCAAGTTTGCTCATAAAACCTGTTACTCCGTTTACATTGAGTTCCGGCAACCCACCCACGTCTGTCGTAATAAGCGGCACTTCGCAGGCCAATGCTTCCAGTGCAGCCAGTCCAAAACTCTCACTTTCCGATGGCATAAGGAAAAGGTCAGCCACTGACAAGACCTCTTCAATAGCATCCAGCTTACCCAGAAAACGTATATCCTCTATCATACATACCTCCCTCGCAACTTTCTCTATGCGGGCACGTTCCGGACCGTCACCGATAAGCAGAAGTTTACTCGGGACCTCCTGTCTCAGCTTGCAGAAAATACTGATCACATCATCTATACGCTTCACCTTCCGGAAATTAGAGGTATGTACGATAAGTTTCTCCCCGTTGGGGCAGATCGCCAGCTTGAAATGGTCCTTTTTCTGCTTCTTAAACCGCTCAAGATCAATAAAATTGGGGATCACCTCTATATCTTTGGTGATATTGAAATGGCGGTAAGTATCTTCCTTCAAAAATTCGGAAACAGCAGTTATACCGTCCGATTGGTTTATACTAAAAGTCACTACCGATTCATAACTTGAATCCTTACCCACGAGCGTGATATCCGTGCCGTGAAGGGTAGTAATGACCGGTATATTGATACCCATATCAGCCAATATACGCTTGGCCAGATAAGCCGAAGAGGCATGTGGAATCGCATAATGCACATGAAGCAGGTCCAGCTGCGTATACTTGGCAATATGCACCATCTCACTCGACAATGCCGACTCATAAGGCGGATATTGGAACAGAGGGTAGGTAGGTATATTTACTTCATGATAGAAAAGATTCTCGTTGAAAAAGTCGAGGCGGGGCGGTTGAGAATATGTTATAAAATGCACCTGGTGACCCGCTTTTGCCAACGCTTTACCGAGTTCAGTTGCTACCACTCCGCTCCCTCCGAATGTAGGGTAACACACTATACCTATTCTCATTATATATATCTAAAATTAAAATTTGAAAGGCAAAAAGAATCTAATTTGCCTACTTTTGATTCTGAAACATAAATTCCGACAGTTTTATTCCACAGAAAGGCAAAAAGCTTTTCGCGAGATCTATTTTTTAACAAATAAATTGAAAAAGAAGCCTGGTTTTAAAGATTTCTTTTTGGGTTTTCTGAGACTCATCCGTATACGTAATTTACTCATTATCGTAGTTACGCAGCTCTTGGTACGCATCTTTCTCATTGGCCCGAAGCATGATTTCAGAAATATCCTGAGCGATCCCGCACTCTATCTGATTATAGCATCCACTGTCTGCATCGCAGCGGCAGGCTACATTATCAACGATTACTTCGATGTAAAAATAGATATCGTCAATAAACCGGAAAGAGTCATCATCGGAAGATTCCTGAAAAGACGGGTCGCCATGGGTGCTCATCAGTTTTTGAATATCATGGGTGTGGGTTTTGTAGTGCTCGTGAGCCATAGGATACTGGCGGTCAATATCATCTGTGTTACATTACTGTGGTTTTACTCCGAGCGTTTTAAGCGACTTCCTTTTATAGGCAACTTCATTGTCGCACTACTCACTTCACTTTCTGTATTTCTCCTCTCCCTCTATTATCCTGACCGCAGGAACCTGGTCGTCATCTTTGCCATCTTCTCCTTCTTCATTTCTCTGGTCAGAGAAATCATCAAAGACATGGAGGATGTCAGAGGCGACGAAGCCCACGGGGCCAGGACACTCCCCATCGCCTGGGGACTGCAACGTACCAAATTTCTGGTTTACTTCTTTATCATTGTCTTTGTAGGTGTATTGTTAACACTTACGCAACCTCTCCATAACGAAATACTCTCGGTGGTGATGGAAGCTTTGCTCTTCCCTGTTGCGCTGCTCACCTACAAGCTTTACAGGGCAGACACCCGCCGTGATTTTGCCAGACTAAGTACTTTGTGTAAAATCATCATGCTGCTGGGAATCGGAAGTATGATATGGGTCTGAAATTTAAGTATATTTAGGGCTCACATTCTTTTCAACCGTTATTCTATGAAAACGATTCTATCCACCATCATTTTATTCTCGGGTCTGCTCTTCGTATCACCCCTTAAAGCTCAGCAATGCTTCGGCGCCAATATCAAGGAAGGGAGTGGCGCTGAAATGGCCTCTTACAATGCCAAAGGAAAACTCAGCGGTACCATGAAATTCAAATACGTAAAAGTTACAAATTCCGGAGGAGGCGTGGTCGTCGATATTGCGGTAGAGCATATAGACGGAAAAGGTAAATCCCAAACTACCCAAACCTATCAAATGCGCTGCAATGGCAACGAAATACAGATCGATGGCGCATCGCTCATTACCGAACAGCAACGCGAGGCTTTCAAGGATTATAAAATGAAATTCACCTCTGATGACCTTGTGATTCCTCAAAAACTTTCGGTAGGCCAGACCTTGAAAGACGCCTCGGTTAAAGGAGAAGGCGGACCGGAAGGACAGCCCAACATGTTCAAGATATCAATGGATACCAAAAACCGCAAAATAGAAAGTCAGGAATCGCTGACCGTACCGGCAGGTACTTTCAACGTATTCAAGATTACTTCTGATATACACTCTGTTATGCAGATGGGTTTCCCGATTAAATTCCAGATGCAATCCGTTTCCTATCGCGACCCCAATACACTGTGGGACATCAAATCTGAAACTTATTCCAGAGGAAAACTAGTAGGCTATACTGTACTTACCAAAGTGTTTTAAAGCCCTGTTTTTTCAAATTCCCATCGGGTAGATGTCCCCCGGGGACCATTATAACCTTCAATCTGTTAATGAGTCAACGCATAGCCATATTCGCTTCCGGATCCGGAAGCAACGCCGAAAAAATTGCCACGTACTTTTCAGACCGCTCCGATATTGAGATCAGTCTCATATTGACGAATAACCGGGAAGCAGGTGTAATTGCCAGAGCCGCATCTCTGCATATACCTGTGGTGGTGTTTGACAGAACTGCTTTCTATAAGTCCGGCCGGATTCTGACCATCCTCAAAAATCAGAAAATCGACCTCATCGTGCTTGCCGGATTTATGATGCTGGTGCCCGCAGACCTCGTCAATGCTTTCCCGGAAAGAATCATCAATATTCACCCGGCTTTACTTCCGAAGTTTGGGGGAAAAGGAATGTACGGCCATTTTGTCCATGAAGCGGTGGTCGAAAACAAGGAAAGTGAAAGCGGAATCACCATCCACTATGTCAATGAACAGTATGACGAAGGAAATATTATTTTCCAGGCAAAATGCACGGTGACCCCTCAGGATACCCCCGAAGACGTCGCCGGGAAAGTACAGACCCTCGAACACATTCATTACCCTGCCGTCGTTGAAAAAGTCCTTGAGCGCCTCCGATAGTCCGAAATTATTTCAATCGGTAGAAAAGAGGGAGCATCCTCCAATGCAAATCCGAATATTATTCTATTTTCTAAGTACAATACGTATAATATTAAAACAATATTTCGAAACAAAATCAAGAAAAGATAATTTCAGAAAATCAACCACTGAAATCCAAATAATATTCTGTTACAAGAAAAAAAGCGGCTGTCCCATTAAAGGACAGCCGCTTTGGGTATCGGTCAATATATGCTTACAAACCCGCCGCTTTCAACACTTCAGATACTTTGGCAGCAGCTTCTTTGAACTCGATAGCTGAGTACACCTTCAGACCGGACTCGTCAATAATCCTGGCACCTTCTTCGGCGTTGGTTCCCTGCAGACGTACAATAATGGGGACCGGGATTTCACCGATCACTTTGTAAGCCTCCACTATACCGGCAGCGACCCTGTCACAGCGTACGATACCCCCGAAAATATTAATCAGGATCGCCTTAACATTCGGATCCTTCAGGATAATGCGGAAACCTGCCTCTACGGTTTTAGCATTTGCTCCACCTCCAACATCCAGGAAGTTGGCAGGATCCCCGCCAGAAAGCTTGATGATATCCATTGTAGCCATGGCAAGACCTGCTCCGTTTACCATACAGCCCACATTACCGTCCAGCTTGACATAGTTAAGGTTATTTGCTCCGGCTTCTACTTCCAAAGGATCTTCTTCGTTAACATCCCGCATTTCAGCAAGTTCAGGATGACGGAAAATGGCATTGTCGTCCAGATCCACCTTCGCATCCACAGCAAGAATCTTGTTATCCGAGGTCTTAAGAACAGGATTGATCTCGAACATGGAAGAATCACTTTCAATATAAGCTTTGTAAAGCGCCGTTACAAACTTCACCATTTCCTTAAATGACTCCCCTTCCAGTCCCAGCGCAAAAGCTACCTTACGTGCCTGAAACGGCTGAAGACCGACCAATGGATCTATCCATTCCTTGATGATCTTTTCAGGTGTATGTTCAGCAACTTCTTCTATATCCATTCCACCTTCCGTGCTCGCCATGATCACATTACGGTTCTGGGCACGATCCAGCAAAATAGAAAGATAAAACTCCTTCGGCTCGCTTGGCCCCGGGTAGTATACGTCCTCAGCGATGAGAACCTTGTTAACTTTCTTGCCTTCAGGCCCTGTCTGGTGCGTCACCAAAACCTTTCCCAAAATGTTCTTTGATATGGTCCGAACATCTTCAACCGACTTCGCCAAAGCAACACCACGCTGTTCACTTCCGGTAATTTTACCTTTCCCGCGT
>CAZAVR010000261.1:0-6092 GCA_964488435.1 uncultured Cytophagales bacterium
AGAAGGAAATGCCATAGGCGGGCTTTCAGTGGGTGAACCCGCCGAAATCATGTACGAGCTTACCGAAGTGGTGTGCAGCATCCTCCCCGAAGACAAACCGCGTTACCTCATGGGCGTTGGTACGCCGGCCAATCTTCTGGAATGCATTGCCCTCGGTATAGATATGTTTGACTGTGTGATGCCGACCCGCAATGCACGCAATGGCATGATTTTTACGACAGAAGGAATCATCAACATGAAGAATGAAAAGTGGAAAGAAGATTTTACGTCGATTGACCCTAACTTGCCTGGCTATGTGAGCAGCTTTTACAGCAAAGCTTATCTCAGGCACCTGGTAAAATCAGGTGAAATGCTGGGCGCACAAATTGCCAGCATCCAGAATCTCACGTTCTACCTGTGGTTGGTCAATGAGGCCAGATCAAAAATACAATCCGGTGATTTCTCGGCGTGGAAACCCGAAATCCTGAAAAGAATAATGCAACGTCTCTGACACTGCGATATGCTGAATTAATGAGGCATTGGCTAAATAAGTTGGTTTAATAATATGTGTAACCTATTTTTGTCACTGTATAACAGGACGACATTATAAATTTACTCATGTAATAGTCCGGCGCGGGTTTCCTTGTCCCCGCTTTCACATAAATACACATAAGTATGAAAAAAATATCCTTGTTGATTGGCGCGTTCACCAGCATTGCAGTGCTTCATACCTCTCTTTTTGCTCAGGAATTTCCAGCTCAGCCTAATTCACCCGCTTATAATCCGAATGCGTCTTACGACGGACCATATAAGCAAAATACCTGGTCCATATCTGCTCATTTCGGTCCAGCCCAGTTTTTCGGTGATTTGAGAGAATATGACTTTTTTCCTGTAACCAAGAACTCGGACGACAGCAAAAGCGAACTTAGCTTTCAGGGCGGACTGTCCATCCACAAACAGCTGTCTTATTTACTCGGTCTTAGAGCCGACGTTTCTACCGGACAGCTCAAAGGAATGAAAAGACGTCTCTACAACAGGTATTTCATCGCCGACTTTACCGATGTCGCTTTGTCGGCGACGGTCAATCTAAAGGGTCTTCTCATGGGGCCAAATAAGATGAAGCACTGGAAAATAGATGGTTATGTGGGATTCGGACATGTGTGGTACGATTCCAAAGCCTATATGCTTGGCCAGGAAAATTTGATAAGAACCACCAACGGTTTCCGGAACGACTGGACCTTACCCGTAGGAGCCACTATTAACTACGAAGTGTCTCCAAGAATTGATATAGGGCTCGACTTTCGCCTGACGCACACCAACTCTGATGTGATTGATGCGACCTGGGGGGGAGACTATTCAACCAATCCCAATGACGGACAGGGCATCAATACACTTAAAAATTCCCGCAAGGGCAATTCGGCATTGGACAAGTACGGATATGGATCACTTGTACTCACTTACAAATTAGGCAAAAAGCCTTTGAAGGTGGCTAAGAAAAACGGCAAGTATAGTTATAACGCCGATCAGGACGGATATTATAACCTCCGCTATACGGACCCTAAGTTACTCGTTAAGCCGCCTAAGATCCTGTCCCTTGAGGAGATGGACTCCATAGCCAAAGCCAATCGCCCTGAAGAGCTAGACCCAAGACTATTGCTTGACTCGGACGGAGACGGGGTATCAGACTTCTTCGATAAGGAACCTGATTCTCCTGCCGGAAGCGTAGTGGATGGAAGCGGAAAAGTGATCGATTTTGACAGCTATGTCAAAGGTGGCTCGGCAACGAATCTGAATTGCAGCGAGATATTTGCCAATATTCAGTTTTCGAGCGACAAATTCACCATTGAGCCGGAAGACCGCGAACTGCTGAAAAAGGTGGCCTCCGTGATGAACCAATACGGCTGTAGGCTCCAGCTGACCGGACACGCTGATCGACGGTCCAATGACCGCTATAATCTGACACTATCCAGACGGCGGGTGGAAGCTGTGAAAAGCTTCCTCATCAACGACGCCGGTCTCCTGGATTCCTCGAAGGTCATCACTGATCACTTCGGGTCTTTCAAACCGATCGCTGACGACTCGAAAGACGGTCTGAGGAAAAACCGCAGAGTTGAGCTCAAGCTACTTCCTTGATTTTTCAGGGGCTCCTTCCGGAGCCCCTGCTTTTATACGGCTTTTATCGCCGGTTGTGCCCTTTTCTCACCAATACTTTCCACCAAAATATAGCCTTTTGCACTAAAAATCGGCTTTCCGGAATTAGATTACTGACATGAATAAACCTTATGATTACCTAATAGTGGGGGCAGGTTTGTGGGGATGTGTTTTTGCGCATGAAGCTACCAAAAGAGGAAAAAAATGCCTGGTTATCGACAGGCGAACACATATTGGAGGAAATACCTACTGTGAAAATGTGGATGGAATCAATGTCCATGTCTACGGCGCACATATATTTCACACCAATGACAAAGAAATCTGGGATTATGTAAATTCCTTTGTAGAGTTCAACAGATACACCAATTCTCCCGTAGCTAATTACCACGGGGAATTGTACAATCTTCCGTTCAATATGAACACCTTTTACCAGCTATGGAAAGTGCGGACGCCGGAGGAAGCCAAAGAAAAAATAGCGCAGCAGGTAAAAGAAGCCGGGATAACGGATCCCAAAAACCTGGAAGAGCAGGCCATTTCGCTGGTAGGTACGGATATTTACGAAAAGCTTATCAAAAGTTACACCGAAAAACAGTGGGGGCGGAAAGCTACAGAACTTCCGGCCTTTATTATTAAGCGGCTTCCTGTCAGATTCACCTTTGACAACAATTATTTCAATGACCGCTATCAGGGTATCCCCATAGGTGGATACAACAAATTGACGGAGGCTATGCTGGAAGGTTCCGAAGTCCGGCTGGGCACCGATTTCTTTGCAGAGCGCGAAGCGCTGACAACATGCGCAGAAACCGTCATATACACCGGTAAAATCGACGAATACTTCAACTATAGCCTCGGAGCACTTGAATACCGGAGTCTTCGCTTCGAAAACCAAACCCTGGATACTGACAATTATCAGGGGAATGCTGTCGTAAACTACACGGATGCCGAAACGCCGTTTACCCGTATTATAGAACACAAGCATTTTGAATTCGGAACGCAACCGAAAACCATCATCACACACGAGTATCCCCAGGAATGGACTTCTGGCGCGGAACCCTACTATCCGATCAACGACGACCGTAATGACAAGCTCGTCAGAGAATACAAGGCTTTGGCCGAAGCTGAAAAAAATGTTATTTTCGGAGGAAGATTAGCGGAATACAGGTACTATGACATGCACCAGGTAATAGGCTCTGCTTTGAAGCGGGTAAAGGTTCATTTCGGTACTGAAGAGTAGAATGCCTTGTTGAAGCCGCTGAAAATATCGGGATTGCCTAAGCTTGACCCTACTTTGAGACTATGTGCACACTTAAAATTTCAGCTGGTCATGGCACACTGCACGCCATAAAGTTTTGCAGTGTGTTTATTTTGTTTTCCGCTGGTATGTCAGGATGCAGTGCCGGCCGTCAGCACACCAGAATAACGGACAGCAGACATCCTTACAAGCCGGTACCTGAACAAAATGAAATTTACCGCATAAAAGCCGGAGATAAACTGAATATACGTAACCTGAATTGGATAACCGATCTTTTACCTGAACCCGGCGCTACGCAGGGAAACAGCAGCCCCGGACTTCTGGTTAACGTAAGCAGCAGCGGGCACATCGGACTCCCCGACGTAGGAAAGATAAAAGCCGGCGGGCTCACACGTGAACAATTCTCCGATACGTTAAAGTACTTGTATAAAGATATCCTGAGGAACCCGATTTTCGAAGTTGAAATTACCAATCTGAAAGTCAAAGTGCTGGGCGCTGTCTTTAACCAGGGTCTTCTTCCGATAGACAATGAAAAAGAATCACTCGGAGAGGTGCTGGCCAAAGCCGGAGGCATAAAATTTGCGGAAGCTGCCAGGAGCATACAGATCATCAGGGGGACAGGTATTGAAAGACGTGTTATAGAATATGATTTTGACGAAATTGGTGACCCTGAAATTATTAATCAGCAGATATATGACGATGACCTGATCTACGTACCAAGCGCCCGGAATGTTGTACGTTCAGCCCATTATCAACGTAATATCACCGTAATACAGCCTGTGCTTGCGCTCCTGAACTTCGCCGTTCTGGTGATCAATCTGGTGCAGATCACACGCTAGGTTTTTATTAATTTTCATTTAAAATCAGTTGTCTTCAGGATATGAAAAAAATAGGATTTGGTTTGCTCCCGGTTTTACTGGCATTGGTAATTTGCAGTTGTGGTACAGGAAAGGGAATTAAAGATGCCAAAGCTTTGGGGAGCTGCAAATTTAGTTTCAGGACAGTCGACAGCGTTTACCTGGCCGGCATTGATATCCGTGAATTCCGGAATGTAAGGAGTTTCTCAGACCTGGATCTGATGCGCTACCCTGCGCTGGGTATGGGCCTGCTTCGAAAGGAAATTCCACTGGATCTCAGGGTCGTACTTGAAATAAGCAACCCTTCCAAACGCGATGCAGCCGTAGAGGACGTAGAATACAAAATCCTGTTGGGCCAAAGTGAATTTTTCGCCGGAAAACTAAACAGAAATATCAGGGTACCGGCAGGTGCAGAATCGGTACTGTTACCTGTCCGGCTACGCACCAACGCCTTTCAGCTGCTGAATAACGACGTGTCGCGGAACGACCTGATCAGCCTTCTTCAATCTCTTTATGGCAGCGCCGGCCAACCCTCTCGGCTTACCATTAAGCTCAAGCCCACAGTTGCCCAGGGCAAAAAAACCATGGTATACCCTGGCTACCTCACTATCGAAAAAGATCTGACGCCGGATTTAATCAACAAAAGTATCAATTGATTGTTCGTGACTCCGGAAGTCAGTCCAGGGTAAACTGTCTGGCTGAGCCTGTCGAAGCCATGTGATAAAAGCCTCTCGCTGGTTCCGGTTTGCGACCGGGGCCTGTGGCATGTTGGCACTGGTTGCAAACCGGAACCACCGGCGGAACAGAGTGAAATCGAGAGATCTCCCATTTACTTATGCAAGGTACCGTTTGAATAGGAGATGTCTCCGCTTCGGTCGACATGACACCCCGCAAGAAACAGCCCATTTTTAAAAGTTACGACTTTTTTTTGACAATACCAAAAAAAAGTCGCCTTTTTTCTCCACTCCAGTCACAGAGCCCGCCTGATATCCTGGCTACACCTTCACAAATATCTTCTTCCTGTACATGATATAAAGCAGCAACCAAACCAGAATAAGTCCTCCCAAAGTTGCGAAGACGTCATGCCAGGGTTCGGTAAGGTATTTATAGAAGCCTTCAAAAAGTAAGCGCGAAGTGTGCTTAAAGTCTACAAAACGGCAGGCGAGATAGATCACCAAAGAATTCAAACCTATCACCCGGAGCGGGAAAGCCCATTTCTGATAATTCTTCACATCAATCACCCAGTAAAACAGTGCCAGTGAGAGAAACGCCATTCCACCGGTAAGACAAATAAACGAGCTCGACCAGAGGTGTTTGTTAATCGGAAAAACAAACCCCCAAAGGATACCGATAACCACGCCGGCCACACCGATAGAGATGAGTCTCGAAAGCTTCTTCCCGGCAGAATAGTCCCGCTGAAGCAAATCGCCTGCAAGACTTCCCAGAACAGTCAGACACAAAGCCGGAAACTGAGTAAGCAGCGCCAGTTCATCGTAGGTTTTCTGACGCAGTCTTCCCGGCATGAAGTTCCGATCAATCCACCCCACCAGGTTGCCTTCGAAAGAAAGATCCCCTGCCCCGAAACCAGGCACTGGAATTAGCATGAGTGCAGCAAAATAGGCTATGAGAATACCTATGATCCAGTACAACCGCTGCGTCCAGGTGAAATTTATGTAGAGAACTGCCGCAATAAACGTCGCGATACCGATCCTGCCCAATACTGTTCCGTACCTTATGTTGCCCGGATCAAAAATATCCACAGGCGCATTCTTATCCAGTATCCCCAACAAAAATAAAATAATAAGCCTTGAAAAAACCTTTTTCAACAAGTCTGTCTGACCAAGCCCCTTATC
>CAZAVR010000262.1:0-6065 GCA_964488435.1 uncultured Cytophagales bacterium
GACTACCGTCACGCTGGGCACTAAAATGGACGAGCAAATTGTAGACAGTGCCCTATAAAAGCACGTAAAATAAGCTTATCCAGCTTCTTCATTAACTCCCCACTATTTCTTTTAGACTGTCTATAAACCCATTCCACAGGGAAGTAAGTTCCCGCTCGTCAGAATTCGGTGAATAGTCGGTAATTTTAAGATAAGTAGACTGCGTCAAATCACTCACGTCCAGCCGGAATTCCACAAAATTGTTATTCGTATTTTCCTCACTTGAATTGAGAAATTCATATTTGATCGACTTATTAAGCCTGTGTGAGGTGATATGCGCCAGATGGCTTTCCCCATCCCATTGAATATCCATGTGCTGGTCCGGCAATACGAGCACTTTTTCAGCAAACCATTGCTCCAGCCCGGACGCCGTACTCACATAAGGGAAAAGTACTTTCGGTGACGACCGCAGCTCATATTCAGCGTGAAATTTGTATTTTTCCATATAGCAACGATTTTAAGATATCTGTACGCTTTAAACAAAATCCAGGATTTCAATTACACAATAAAAGCAATTCAACTTGTAATCTCCAAATTAAAGTTCTATCTCTCCGTATAACTTTTAGAATACCAGCAATTTAGCCCTCGACCATAAAAAATGTAAGATAATTTTGTAGAATTAAATATGCAATTACTATTTGACTTTAAATTATTTTGCCTATTTTTGCATCCTCAAATACGGCGGGGTAGCTCAGATGGTTAGAGCGCAGGATTCATAACCCTGAGGTCAGGGGTTCAACTCCCCTTTCCGCTACATACAAACTAAAGCTGTCAGCACATTTCTGGCAGCTTTTTTTATGCGTGTCGGCGCAGTACATAAAAGGAGATCCCATACTGCCTACAGCTTATCGCAAAGTCATATTATCTCAGACCCTACACTTGCTTCTTCACACATACAGCTTATAGCCTACAGCATATCGCAAAATTAAGTTATCAATGCAAAATTTTAAAAACAAGATCGCGTAGCAGCTCTCCCTCGTCCACAGTTCCGCCTTCTACTCCCTTCAAACGGGCATCAGCAGCCCTGATATAACTAATAATCCGCACCGTTTTACTATATGGGTAAGCCCTGGACGCCGCGAGATAATCCTTGGCAAAAAATGGATTCACCCCCAGATGTGCCGCTACCGCTCTCTCGCTTCTGTCCGGTGCGGCATGAACCATGAGTACCTTGGTAAAAAAAGAAAACAATATGATAAGGACAGGCGCCAGCGGGTTATCCTTCTTGTTTCCTGAAAAATACAATACAATACTATTGGCTTTGAGAATATCCCGCTGTTGCAGAGCCTTCTGAAATTCAAAAACGTTATATTCCTTACTGATTCCCACATACTTTTCCACAGTACCCGCATCCACAGGTTCGCCTGCTTTAAGGTTGACCATGATTTTCTGAATTTCGTTAGAAATCCTTTTCAGGTCATTACCTATGAAATCCACAAGCATTTGTATCGCCTTGGGACTTATCTTCACCCCTGCTTGGTGACAATAATCGGCAACCCAGTCCGGAAGCTTGTTGTCGTACATTTTCTTCGACTGAACCACGACCCCTCTATTCCCAATCGCCTTCATAAATGCCTTGCGTTCATCTGCGGGAGCCTGATGGCAAAAAACAAGCACAGTACTGGGTACGGGATGGTTGGCATACTCCTCCAGACGCTTCTGCTGTTCCTTCTGATCCAGACCGCCAAGGCGCTGCGCCTCCTTGACAATCACCAGCTGACGCTCCGATATAAATGGAAAACGACGGGCATTCCCCAGTACACCAGTGACGTCCGTATCCTTACCATACAGAACAAACTGGTTAAAACTGCGGTCACTCTCCGCTACTACCCTGCTCTCAAGCTGTGCAGCTATGGCTTCAATATAATACGGTTCATCCCCGTGGAGAAAATAGATAGGGTGAAATACATTTTTCTTCAGTTCTTTTAACACTACATCAGGCGCCACTGCCATGGTCATTCAGAAATTTATAGGTTTCAATTTGAATTTCGGGGTAAAATTCGGAAAAACACGCCTGGTAAAAAAGGTAATTCTTTTCAAATACTGCAGTTGCTTCACGCAGGGAACTTAAAAACGGATAACGACGGCTCATCGATTTGAAAGTGCGGTCGATTCCTTCCATCTCCCCATAAGCCACCAGCCATCTGTTACTGACCAGTGCATCTGAGAATGTCTTCATTCTATCCGGCACCAAATGTGGATTACTTTCTACAACTGTGTACATACTTTCCGCAAATACCGAAAGATCCACAGAATAATACAACCTGAAATTGCGCGCCAGATAATGATCAAAAATTATATCCACAGCCACTCCCGCCGAACGCCCTATGCTACTGTGCAGGACTTTCTTCGCCTCCGATATCGCCCGATGTGAATCCGTAAAACTGTCAATAAATCTGTGTAACCGGAGACCAAGTACGTATTTAAAAGAAAGTAGCGCTATTTTCTCTCCCTCAAGCCTGCCTTTAACAAAATCCCCGGAGTAATTTCCCATAATGGTCTCCTCGTCAGTTCCCGAAAGGGCTAAATGAGCCAGATAATTCATTTGCAAACTCAATAAAAATAAAAGCACCAAAATACACCAAATAAAATGCCCAAAAAAGATAATATGCTCTGCAATTGGAATACAAATTGTATATTTGGCTAATACAGGTGTTAAAACAACCTTAAAATTGCCTCAAACATTTGACAATCTTCCACAGAATTTGGTAGGTTTGCAGAAATGGTACCTGTTAATTGATCAAAAAGCACTTATTTTTTTCCACATGCAAATAAAATCCAACAAAGTCGTTGCTTTAGCCTATAACCTCAGCTTACCTGATGAGGACGGTGAAATAGATGTTGTTGAAGTAGTATCAGACAAAGATCCGATGTACTTCATTTTCGGGCAAAGCGGGCTACCGGAAGGATTTGAGCGCCAGTTAGAAGGATTATCAGCAGGAGATAATTTCAATTTTCAGGTTGACCCTGAAGAAGGCTATGGTACTTACGACCCGGATGCCATCGTATCCCTTCCCAAATCTCTATTTCAGGTAGATGGCAAAGACAATCCTGATCTTCTTAAAGTAGGAAATGTTATTCCCATGACCAATGAAGAGGGACACAGGAGATTCTTCCGGATGCTGTTGTGATGGATTTTAATCATCCTTTGGCTGGCAAAACCATGCATTTCAGCGGTCAGGTTGTGAAGGTTCGCGAAGCAACCGCCGAAGAACTGGACCATGGTCATGTGCATGGAGACGGTGGTGTCCATCATCACTGATTATATTCATTTCATCGAAATAATATAATTTAAGTTACTTAGAATCTACTTTTTTCGTCTATATTTAAACATTTTTAACAAAGCCATTCTAAAATATGCTTAAATCTAACTTTACCAAGCACATTCTAGGCCTTGTATTAGCTTGCTCAGCACACCTTTCATTCGGTCAAGTTAACAATACTTTAGGTCTTAGTGGAGATTCGGGAGGACTAAGTGAGTCCTGTTCCACTGTCGGAGGATGTGATACCATTGGTCTTAAAAGAGTTGTTAGTCCATGGAGACTCGGCGGCTTCCTCGGACCCGGTATAGCCTATTGCGGAAGCTGGGCCAATACCTTCCCTCTCAGCGAAGCCCGCGATAACACGATGTTCAATGGTATCAGTATAAACGGTAATTTCAGTGCCGATTATTACCTCACTAAAAACGACAGCGCCAGATTTAAGTTTGCCTTAGGAGCTACTTTCGGATTTCAGCATTTTTTCATGCGCAAGGGATACTGGAAGTTCATCGATCAGGCCTTGGCCAATAAGGGTCTTGGTCGCGACGACGCGGAAATTCACAACAGTACCTCTGAAGACTTCTACCTGGTTGTAGGACCTGTATTCTCTCTTTCTCTGGGTAAAAGCCCCAAAAGCCCCTACCTGGAGGGAGCCATCAAAGGAGGTATATTCCGGACAACGCCTGCTTCTATCAGCGTTCGCCTGGGAGAGCAAACCAATTTTGAGAACATATACCTGGTTTCTCCTAATTATAAAAGATATCGTCCGGGTGGTCTTGCCAGCCTTGGCCTTTTCTTCCCGATGAAGAACCGTTGGGCACTGGGCGTACAGGCACAGGGGTTCACTACAAAGGTATCTTATGATATGCCGCACGCTAACAGCCTATTCAGGTTCGACCGTGCACATGGCGGATTCGCGCTCGGAGTTGCGGTAAGAAAAGGATTTGAATATGACAGGCCTTTCAAGAAAGCGCCAAGTGCCGGATTATCCTGTATAGCTCCATCTCTTGAGCTTGTTGTTAACAACGAATCCATTTCCGGCAAATTCTTCAATCCTCAAAATCCGGAAAAAGCTACGTTGGGACCTATTATTGCCAGATGGTCAAGCCGTACAGATACTGTTAGTAACGAAAACTTCACCGCCCGTATACACCATTTGTTGAACGGACAGGATAAAGTGATTGCCGAAGTAGTCTGCAAACCTGAGACATCTCTCGAGTTTCCAAAAGAATATCTTAATCAGGACGGCTTTCCTATCGAAGGACAGTATTATGTAACGGTACAAAGCCTTCAATCCAGTGCCTGCGCCTCTTGCGTGAGCGAAGTAAGTGCAAGCGGTTTCGCTTCTAAGTTTATCGCACCGATTCCTGAGCCTGAACCAATGTGTCTGCACAAAGTGGAATTGTCTTCTGTACAGGTCGTATCTAAGAAGATCAAGAAATGGGCGAAGAGTGCAAACTGTGCTGATTGTATCTGTCCGACTGACGAGGTGGTTACACGCAGAACACGCAACAAAATTATCCTTCACAAAGAAGACTTCAAGAATTGCGATGACTTCGCACCTATTGAGAGCGTGATTGGTAAAGTGAAAGCACCAAACTGGGCCAAGGAAGTGACGATCAACGTCGAAACTACTAAAACTGATCCTAAAGCTGGTACAATTACCACTACTACCAAAACTTACAAAGCGAAGGTAAACAACGATGGTTCATTGACTTCCGTGGGTGTCCAGTAAGCAGAAAAGAACCTCATATAAACACAAAAAAGGTAGGGCGATCGCCCTACCTTTTTTGTGTTTACCATAAAACTAAACGCTGCCTTCCGGAGTATACTGCTCCACATCCACACCAAACTTCCGGAGAAAATCCACGCCTTCCTCTACACCGATGCCCTTGTAGGCAGCATACGAATGCAGATAAAAGACCTTTTTGATCTTCATGGTAAAAATCACCCGTGCACAGGCTATACATGGTGCGAGCGTGACATAAAGTGTTGAACCCTCAATATTAGATCCGTTCTTGACTGCATACAGAATCGCATTCTGCTCCGCATGCAGGGCCAGGGAACAACTTCCTTTGGCATCGCGCGGACACCCCACCTCAGGAAACTCTTCATCACAATTGTGTGTTCCCGAAGGAGGGCCGTTATATCCGATAGATATAATCCGGGTATCCTTTGTAAGCACTGCGCCTACATGTGCTTTGATACAATGAGAACGTTTAGACAGGCTGATCGCCAAATCCATAAAAATCTCATCAAAAGCGGGATGTTTTTCACTCATCGGGTAATTGGTTATATTGTATTCTGTTCGCGTTGCAAATTAGATAAAGCATGTTTGTGATTCAATGGTCGGTATCAAATAGGCACAAATTAATGTCAGCTGCCTTGCTGGCATCCTTTGCATTTACAACCCTGCAGCAACCAGTCGTTTTCACGCTTTCACCACAGAGAGCAGCTCTTGGCAAGGGAGAAATGTTTTATCTGGCTGAAGTGAGGGAAGCACGGGATACCAAAAGTAAAAACATAGGTAATATAATTGACATGGGAAGCCATCGCCCCATAGCCTTCGAAAAGGACCTGTCCACGACACTACTCCATTTCTGGTCCTTATCCGCTCCAAGGATTTCCGGAAAGAAAACACAGATTCCTCTGATCTTAACCATTCAAAACTACACGCTTACAGAAAAGAGAGCAGGCAACGGAAAAATCGCCGGGCAGTTTGATCTGAAAATCTCCCTGGGGTGGATCCGCGACGGACAAATGGTA
>CAZAVR010000263.1:0-6055 GCA_964488435.1 uncultured Cytophagales bacterium
GAAACGGGGTTGAATCGTTCTTTTAAATTGTAATAAAATAGTTAAATGCTTAACAGAAGACTTTTACGGACCAAAGCGGTCCAGGCATTGTATTCGGGACGCCTTGCAGCGGACTCCAACCGCCTGATAGCACTTGATGAAATAGCAGAGGCGTATCAGCCGGATCTGAACTCTATGGAAGTGCAGAACCTGGAGAAACTGGAAGGGCATCGGAAACTGGCAGCGATCACGCTCGACGAATTGATCGAAACCGGCAGGCCGTCGACCGAATCCGAGGTGCCCTTTGAGGTAATACAAGTTGCCAGACGGGCATATAATGGTTATCTGAAATCGACAGAGCTTGACTATAAAAATGCACTAAAAAGGGTTCTTAAAGATACTGAGGAGATTTACGACGAGTTTCTGGAGGTGATGGCGGCGATCGTGGAACTGGCGCATCAGGCCAAACTGGACCGTGAAAGAAAGTATGATGACCCCGACAATCCTATGCCCAAGGAATCCGGGCTGGATAGCAACGCGATCATTGGCATGTTGGCGGAAAATCAGTCTTTTCAGACGGAGCTCATCAGGCGTGCCATCACCTGGAACCCCGAGATCAACCTGATCAGAAAAGTGTATCGTGAAGTGCTGAAAAAAGATGAGACGTACAGAACGTATTGTAAAAGCAATGTACATAGCATCGAAGAAGACAGGGAAATGGCCCAGTATCTTCTGCGTTCGGTGATTCTGAAGCATGAGATTTTTGTTGAGCATTTTAGCAAAAAGGATCTTTATTGGGAAGATCATGCCGAGCTTATCCGGAGTATGGCGATCAAAACACTCAAATCCGAGAGCAAGGGTGGTAAGCTGGAGTTGGCCAATTTTACGGACGATTGGGCTGAAGACAGCGCCTTTGTCGAGGAGCTCGTCAGCAAGACCAGGCAAAACAGTGCACGCTATGACGGTTATCTCGACGAGCAGTTAAAAAACTGGGATTTGGAAAGGGTAGCGCTCATGGATATTATCATCATGAAAACTGCTTTGACTGAGCTTATTAATTTCCGGAATATCCCGGTAAAAGTGACAATAAACGAATTTATTGAAACCGCGAAGCGGTATAGTACACCTAAAAGTGGTAAGTTTGTAAATGGAGTGCTTGATGTGCTTGCCGTCCGGCTTCGTGATGAGGGTATCATCAGAAAAAGTGGCAGAGGCCTCATAGACAGTAAATAAGGACCAATTTTTCAAAGATATTTTCCATGAGTAAGACGAGTCGTACACTTATCGCATTTTTAACCGGGGTAGCCACCGGTGCGGTTTTGGGCGTGATTTATGCGCCGGAGGAAGGAAAAGCAACCAGGGATAAATTGTCATACCGTTTGTCCAAATACCGGGATGAGCTGCAGCGGCTTATCGAGGATTTGCTTGAGGGTAAAGATTTTGCAAATAGTTCTGCCAAAGTGGAGGGCGAGCGGGTGGTCAGCGAAGCGCGGGAGAAAGCCGAGCGTTTGCTGGAAGATGTGGATCGGCTTATGGATCAGATCAAAAATCAAAGTAATTAATTTAAACTGGGTTGAACGTGTTTCGAATTTCGCATCTCGCTTTGGTCATCGCGCTTTCTACTGTCGGATTGGTGTCCTGTAACAGTAAAGAGAGCAAAGAGCAGGAAAATCAGGAGATTCAGGGAAAACTTCCGGTGATCGCGCTCTCGGATAGTGCTGAGTATAATTTCGGTTCGGTCAACGAGGGCGATATTGTCGAAAGAAGGTTCTCTTTTCGTAATGAGGGGAGTCTTCCTCTTGTGATCAGCAACGTAACAGCTTCCTGTGGCTGTACCACACCCGAATGGCCCAGAGATCCCATTTCTCCCAATGAAGAAGGGAGTATTCTTGTAAAATTCAATACCAAAGGAAAACCCGGTCCGCAGGTGAAAACGATTTCGGTGTATGCGAATACCCACCCTTCTGTCCTCGAATTGAAATTGACAGGGCAGGTAAAAGCAGTGGCCGCTGCGACAGATTCCAAATAGGATTTACTTAATTTAACATTCATGATCAACTCAATTTTATTACAAGCTCCCGCAGGAGGAATGCAGGCTATGGCTCCTCAACTTCTGATGATGGTTGGTATTGTAGCGGTGTTTTACTTTTTTATGATCCGTCCGCAACAGAAAAAGCAAAAGGAAACCAAGAATATGATCTCGGCTTTGAAAGAAGGAGATAGTGTGGTGACAATAGGTGGTTTGCATGGTAAAGTGCATGCTGTGGAAGAGGGCATCATCACCCTTGTAATTGATAAAGGTGTAAAGCTTACTTTCGAGAAGTCTTCAATCGCCAGAGTAATAAAATAAAACAGCAATCTCTTGACAGAAGTTACGGTCAACAGGCAAAGCAAATTAAAGGTAGTGGTGGTCTGTGTGATCATGGCTGCCTTTTTTTGGTTGATGAATTCTTTAAACAAACCCAATTATTCGCTAAGGGTGAATTACCCGATCCGGTTTGTTTATGATGATTCTTCCTATATCTCCATGCATCCGTTACCGGCTAATATTGCGGTGAATATTTCCGGAGACGGGTGGAGTCTCCTCGAAAAATCATGGTATACCTTTCATGCTGACCCGATTGAGTACGCAATTGTCAATCCCCTGAAAGTTTCGTCTATTAATTCATCGGCATTGACGGATAAGATTATGCAGCGTTTCCCGGATGTGAAAGTGAATTATGTAGTTGCTGATACGTTTGAACTTGCTTTTGAACCGAAAGTTGTCAAAGTGATCCCGCTGCGGATCGACAGCGTAAGGATCGATATCCGGGAGGGGTATGTTATCTCCAGTTTTGTCAATATATCTCCTTCGTTGATTTCGGTAGAAGGACCGCTTTCCCTGATAAGGAAATACCCGGATACCTTGAGAATGAGGGTGCCGGTTCGGAAGATACAGAACAATTTTGATGAAGTGGTTCAGATTCCCCTGGATGAGCAACCACTTGTGAAAATGAGCCAGAAGGAGGCCTATGTGAGCTTTGAAGTATCGAAGCTTCTCAGACCGCTGGATGCCCCACCAGTAAAGAAATGAAGTCGTCAACCCCCATGCTGGTCGGAATAACCGGTGGAATAGGATCCGGGAAAAGCCTCGTCTGCAGGGTTTTTGCGTCTATGGGTGTTCCCGTTTACAATGCTGATGAGCGTGCAAAATGGTTGAGTTATCATGATCCCGTCGTCCGGCAGTCCATCATAAGTTTGCTGGGCGATCAAGCTTATGATTCCGAGGGGAAGTACAACAGGACCTACGTCGCTTCCCGTGTTTTTACAGATTCTCATCTCCTTCAGCAGCTTAATGACATCATTCATCCACGTGTCAAAGAAGATACGGCTCTTTGGGTGAGTAAAAACAAAAACGCCCCCTATCTGCTGAAAGAAGCTGCTATCATGCAGAAGTCGGGCCGTGCCGACGATCCTGACTATCTGATTGTGGTCACAGCTTCCCGCGAGGTGAGAGTTTCAAGGGTGTTGACCAGGGATCCGCATCGGACCAGACAGGAAATAGAAGCGATTATGATTCACCAGGTATCTGATGAAATAAGGTTGGGTCAAGCCGATTTTCATATTAATAACGACGGAATTGTCCCTCTTTTGCCCCAGGTTTGGGCTTTAGACGAAAAGCTGAGATCTCTTTCAGCAAATGCCTAGTTTTGGCTTGTATGCATTTTCTTATAGTGCATCCTCAGTAGATCTTCTCCGAAATCGTTTGTAAGATCTCTTACCACACTATGAATGTGGTTGGCGCCATTTTGTGTATTGTCGTATTCAATAAGCAGAGTGGGGCCATGTATTCGATAATAATGGCCTTGACCCGGACCGCGAAGCGGTTTTACATCACCCATCCAGGCAAAGTATATTTTGTCCAGACCCACTTTTTTCAGCGCGTCCATTTGTTGGTTTTTGAGGGTGACGTGGTAGCGGTCGAGATAAACCCGTATCAATTGAAGAAACAGATTTTGTTGCTCCGGATCCATTTCACGGTACGAAATCCCCTCAGGATCTTTAAAGTTGACAATTCTCGGGGCGTTGCCGCTAAGTATTTCTCTCGGAGATTTCGATCCGATAATCGCTTTTTCCCTGCGTGTTCCTTGCAGGGCATCCAGCAGCGCGAATCCATGGTCTTCTTCCTGGTTTAAGATCCGGAGCCCTTTTTGAGGAACTTCTGAAATAACTTCTCCCGGGTTACTGCCCATAAAGCCCGGGGTAAAACTTATTTGGCCATTTATACAGGAAAAATGCAACGAGAGGTGATGACCTTCCATTCGCCAGCCCCAGGCAGCCGGGCCTGGCTTTCCGAAAAAAAGAAATGCATAGTTTTCCGGATCCCGAAATACATCGTTCGGAGGTCTGCTTTCTATTACGCGCAGCAAATTTTCCAGATCGATGATTTTTAATGAATTTGCGTAGCCACGCTCGCTAAGCATGATCTCAAGAAGCTGGAAAGCGTATTTTCGTTGGGTATCCGTCATGGTTTTCAGCGTGACTCCCTTACGCTCCCGCGGTGTAAAATTCCAGTCATATCTGGCTGTATCACCGAAAGCGAGGACAGCGGTCTGGCTTTGCTCCCGGGAAAGAGAATTCAAAAAAGCCGTTGCGGCCTTTTCCATTTTTTTTACAAGATCGCGGTCCGCCAGTTCCGGTCCGGTTCCGGCGAAAAGTGGGATACCCAGCCTGGCGATCACCAGCAGCAGTAAAAAGGCGAATTTTCTCATAGGAACATACCAGGTAATTACAGCAGTTAAGTTACCTGGTATCAAAAGTAGCAGGAATCGGGAAACTACCATTTAAAGCTCTAAATTTGTACTTAAGGAGCCTGGATCTTTCTAAGCGCGAATCCTGAATGCAAGGTTTGGTGAGGCAGGAAAGGTAATCTTTGGGCAATCTAATTGGTCGTAACTTATGGAATGGAAACAACTGCTATCGGCTAAGCGATGGGGCAATGAAAGTAAATATATAGAAAGTCAGGTAGATGCACGATCTGAATTTCAGCGGGATTATGATCGCCTGATTTTCTCATCGCCTTTTCGGCGGCTTCAGAATAAGACGCAGGTGTTTCCGTTGCCAGGCAGTATTTTTGTGCACAACAGACTGACACACAGTTTGGAAGTGGCCAGTGTGGGCAGGTCTCTGGGGCGAATATTTTACAACCAATGGAAAAAAGACGATCCGTCGGTGGATGAGGAGCTCCCTTTGGTTTCCGAAGTGGGTAACATTGTGGCTGCAGCGTGTTTGGCGCATGATTTGGGCAACCCGGCATTCGGGCATTCGGGAGAATCGGCAATTTCTCATTATTTCGGCAACGGGGAGGGTAAAGCTTTCAAGGACCGTGTCACGGAAACGGAATGGCATGACTTGTGTAACTTCGAAGGGAACGCCAATGCCCTACGAATATTGACCCATCCTTATGCCGGTAAGGGATATGATGGCTTTGCGCTGACCTACTCGACGCTGGCTTCCATAGCAAAGTACCCTTGCGCTTCCATAGCCGGTCACAATAAAGCGAATATATATACCAAGAAATACGGCTTTTTTCAATCAGAGGAGACCTCGTTTATCAGGATAGCCCGTGAACTGGGCCTGGAGTGCGTAAGTGACAGGCCATTGGTCTTTAAAAGACACCCGCTCGTGTATCTGGTAGAGGCTGCGGATGACATTTGTTACAATATTATCGATCTGGAAGATGCCCACCGTCTGAAAATTCTTTCTTACGGGGAAGTGGAGGCGCTTTTATCACCTCTTTGTTCGGATAGTCCGGCCTCTGCTGAAGCGCTTCGTTCCAGGCTGAGGGGTATTGAGGATGAGGATGCGAGAATCAGTTTGCTTAGGGCTAAATCCATTAATACATTAATCCGGGAATGCTCCAGGTTGTTTTATCAAAATCAGGAAATACTGCTGGCCGGTGATTTTAATAAAAGCCTTTTCGATGCAATAGCCTCGCCCTACATGGAGACGTTGAAAAAAATAAACGATATTTCAGTGTCAAGAATCTACAATTATTCGTCGGTGGTGCAGATTGAAGTGGCAGGTTACAAGGTCA
>CAZAVR010000264.1:0-445 GCA_964488435.1 uncultured Cytophagales bacterium
AAAAACGGCGGCTTCCAATAAATTGAAGTGATTTATAATGTAATTACGCTGTTCGGGGACATCTTCATAGTCCGGGTTTTTGATGGTAACAGGTATCTTTCTCGGCTGTGATTCAAACCAAGCGTGTGAAGGTTCCTGGTTTGCATAAGCATCTATTTCAATCAAATAGCCACCAGTTAAATCCAGGCCGGTATTGTCGGCTTTTTTCATTTCGTCAATATCCACACGGTTTTTCCGTATGTCGATGTGGTCGCTCAGCTGATAAGAACCCCTGTATTCACCGTTCAAAAACACATCTACCGGTGTTCCTGCAGGCGTATAGGGCATATCCAACCTCTGACTCAAATCAAACGCCAGGTAGTTTCTCATCAGCGTTTTGTCACCCCAGTTGTTAATAAGCGTCCAGTTTCTTCCTTTTGCCGGCAATCCCAATAAGTTTGTAGAT
>CAZAVR010000264.1:492-6053 GCA_964488435.1 uncultured Cytophagales bacterium
ACTGGCATTACCTCGTCCTTTGATTTCCAGATTGTCACTAAATACTTCCGTACCGGCGGCAGAGATAATCGTAACAATCCCATTTCTATACCTTTCTTTATCTGTGTCAATAGATTCCGCGTTTTCTGTATGAATAACAACGGTAGGCAGATTGGTGATTTGCGTCAGTTTACTATCGTCTCCATCTGATTGATGACCGTAGAAATCCAATTCTGCAATGCGGCTACTTTGTCCGTTGGGACCAATGTAACGCACATAGCGGAAACCACGTGAATTGTCTATGGTAATCGTTTGCATATTGGTAGAAGTGAGCGCTTGCTTAATCATATAAAGCGGAACTCCATCGGTGAAATCTGCGTTGTTGGCCCCTTCAAATACACCGAGCGTGTTGAAGCTTACATTATGCGTCTGAAACCCGATTTGTGTAATCACGTGTTTTGTGCCGAGATCAAGCCCTACCCATCCTCCGGTAGCATTTTGGGCCGTAAACCATGTGTTTGGATTATTGTCAAAGGCGTTACTAATTGGTCGGTTGCTAGCTGCTGTAGAACCTATCTGTGTACCAGTAAGTTGTGCCTGTATCTGAAATGAGATGAAAGAAGCAAGTAAAAACGATAAGATTTTCCCGGCTTTTAAAAAAGATTCTCTCCTGGAAAAGAATATTGGAAGGCAAGGCGTTTGTAGAAAATGTTTCATATATGGTATTTGTTTATATTAAAGACTAATTAAAGTCTAAATACAATTCAGCAAGACGCTTCCTACTGTTCTGCTTTGTTCCATAGGATGATCGTCTTTGCATCTAGGCTGTAATATTAGGAATGAAATACGAGAAATCTTCCCTCCCTCCTTCATTCCCTACCCCAATCTATCCCTGCTGACTGCCATGGTGCGAGTCACCGACCATGTACCTGCCCTAGGGGTGGTTGCACAAGCGCTGCAGTTGCTGCGGGGCTCCGTGACCTTTGCGGGGCAAGAATCGAACACTTTTCTCGAAGATTTGAAACGCCTTTCATTATTGGCGGGGTGATTTAAGAGATACCGTAAAAAAGCAGTATCTTTCTGGTGTTTTTATTATTTATTCTCTGAATTTTATTAAAATAGGGGCTCCTGAGTCTACCAAAAGGCTATTTACATAGGGGGGCGTTCCGGCACGTTGGAAGCTGCTAATGCGATCGCCTACTACCATGTATACCGATTTTGAAGGCTTCATTTGTGAAAAAAAGATGCGGGTATTTTTTGTTTTCTGCTTGCTTGCCGGATTCCTGACGGGCTTTCCGGTTAGCGCCGATGCTCAGCAAAACGACTATCAATTTGCCCGTTACGGTACAGAACGCGGATTGTCTCACAACCAGGTCAATTGTTTTCTCAAAGATCGCCAGGGTTTCGTGTGGATAGGCACTGCCGACGGGCTGAACAGGTTCGACGGCTATTCGTTCAGGAGTTTCAAACACGATCGTACCGATTCCACTAGCATCGAAGATCACAACATCATCAGCCTTTTTGAAGACCCCGAAGGCTATATCTGGATCAATACGCACCAGGGTTACACGGTGTATGATCCTGTAACGGAAAGGATAGACAAGGATGTGCAAAAAGCAGCTGCAAGGCTGAAGCTGCCCGATGCTAATTTCAGCCGGGTGATCAGAACAGGGGCGGGCGATTACTGGTTTGCCCACAACAGGTTGGGGTTGCTGCATTACAAAACGCGGGAAAAGCACCTCGTGCACGTACCTTACAACCCGCCGCGAGAACGGGGAGCTCCCGATTCAGCGATCATTGCCGATTTCAACGAAGATCACCAGGGCAACCTTTGGGTTGTCTATCAAAACGGTTTCCTGGCAAGAATAGACGGAACGACGCATACTGTTACTTATCAGAGCAATGCGCTTCGCCATCGTACCGCTTCCCCTAATGTCAATTACCGCGTTTTTGTTGACGATGACGGCGAGCCGTGGGTATATGTAGTGAAAGCCACGCAGGGTATTTTTTATTTCGACACTGCCCGTGACCGGCTTGTAGTCGGGAATACCGGTTCGCCTTCGTTCAGGCTGAGCAATAACATCGTCAGCGCTGCCGTAACAGGTCCTGACGGCCGTATCTGGGTCGGAACCGACCACGGCGGCATTAATATAATCGATAAAAAGACCGGGACCGTTTCGGTAATCCGCCACAATCCCGATGACCCGAAGTCGATCAGCCAGAATAGCGTATTGGCTCTGTACAAAGACCCTTCCGGCATGATCTGGGCCGGTACATTCAAAAAGGGATTTTGCAACTACCATCCGAATATTTTCAAATTCTCTACCATACGTCATTCACCTTCGGTACCGTCGAGCCTGCCGTTTGACGACATGAATGTTTTTGTGGAAGATAAAAAGGGAAATATCTGGGCCGGTACAAATGGCGGAGGATTGATTTACTATGACAGAAACCAACATACTTTCAGGCAATACCGGAATATCCCCGGAGATCCGGAAAGCCTGAGCAACGATGTTATTGTGAGCCTCTGTCTCGATTCGGAGAACATCCTTTGGGTAGGCACCTATTTTGGTGGCTTGAATAGCTTTGACGGCAAAAAATTCCGAAGATTTGCTCACGACCCGAATGACCCCAACAGTCTCATCGACGACAGCGTATGGGAAATTTACGAAGATTCCCAAAAGAGATTGTGGATTGGTACGCTGAGTGACGGGCTGGATCTTTTCGACAGGGAAACGGGCGCTTTCACCCACTTTCGGCCATTTGCTCCCAATTCGATCCGGTCAGGCTACGTTTCGACCATCACCGAAGACCGTGACGGCAATCTGTGGATCGGGACAGCCGCAGGTATCAACGTCCTGATGCGCGATACCGGCAAGTTCGTCTACTACAATCATGATGCCAAGGTGCCGGGAAGCCTTAGCAACGACAGGATCACATCTATCCTGGAGGATGCCCTCGGGAACATCTGGATCGGTACGGTCGGGGGGCTTAACCTCTTCGAAAAAAAGACGGGCTTATTCAAAACTTTCTACACAAGCGACGGGCTTCCCGATAATGCGATTCTGACCATAGTCGCCGATAGCGGGAACCACTTGTGGATGGGTACGGCAAAAGGCCTCGTGAATTTCAGGATAGAAAAATGGCTTGGAAATATACCCGATCGCTTTTCTATCTATACCTACAACGAGGTCGACGGGCTACAGGGAAGAAGTTTCAATGAAAACGCGGCGCTGCGGCTGGCCGGCGGAGAACTGGTTTTCGGCGGAGCAGGTGGATTCACTATTTTTTCGCCGGAACAAATCAGGGATGAGACTTCGGACTCGCGGGTGGTGCTGACAGATTTCCAGGTTTTTAACAAAAGCATCAAACCCGGTGAACAGCAAGACGGGAACATCGTCCTCTATAAGTCCGTTTCCCAAACCGGGGAAATCGAGTTAAAGCACAGCCAAAATGTGTTTACCATTGAGTTTGCAGCTCTGAATTTCCTGCACGCCGACAAAAATCACTACCTCTACAGGCTTGAAGGCTTCAATGACCAATGGTTTGAAGCCGACAACAATACGCGCAAAGTAACCTATACCAATCTTGATCCCGGAACTTATACGTTTCGGGTCAAAATGGCGAATGCAGCTATGGAATCAGGAGGGAGAGTTCTGAAAATCCGCATCCGGCCCCCGTTCTGGGAAACGCCTCTCGCCTACTTACTGTATGTATTGGCGATTGCCGGCGCGCTGGCAACAGCCCGGTGGATCTTGCTCGAACGGGAGCGCATGAACGTAAGGATGGACCAGGAAAGGCGGGAAGCCCGGCAACTTCATGAGCTCGACCTGATGAAAATCAAGTTTTTCACCAATGTAAGCCACGAATTCCGGACGCCCCTAACGCTGATGCTGACTCCGTTGGAGGGGCTCCTGAAAACTACGCAGAACAACCCGGAAATCAGAAAACAGCTGTCGTTGATCCATCGTAACGCTACCCGCCTGTTTAACCTTGTAGGGCAGCTGCTCGACTTCAAGAAGATGGAAGTGGAAGACGCTGTATACACCCCTGAAAGAGGTGATATCGTACAGTTTCTCCGGGAGATCGCCTACACGTTCTCCGATTTGTCGGAGCGGAGGCATATCGTGTTCTCGTTTCGTTCGGAAAGGAAATCGATCCAGGCTCACTTTGATCCTGAAAAAACTGTCACGGATCATGTACAACCTTCTGTCAAATGCGTTCAAGTTTACTCCCGAGCAAGGCCGCGTGGACGTGTCACTGAGCGTCGGCGGTAATTCCGGCAGCAACTTCCTCGAGATCAGTGTAAAAGACTCAGGAATCGGAATCCCCGGAGAGGACCTTCCGAAGGTTTTCGACCGCTTTTTTCAGCATCGACTGCCGAGTCATATCGTCAACCAGGGAAGCGGGATAGGCCTTTCGATCACCAGAGAATTCGTTAAACTGCACGGCGGCAGCATCCGGGCTGAAAGCGAGGTGGGAATAGGCAGTACCTTCATTGTGTCCCTACCTGTCTACGAGCCGGGCGAGCCCGATGTTCAGGAAGAAAGCCCGGCCGAAGAGCAGCAAAGGCTGCCATCGCCCGAGGAAAAACCGGATAGGCCGGTACTGCTGGTCGTTGAAGACAACGACGATTTCCGGGAGTATATGAGAGAAACGCTGGGCCGGGACTATACTGTATACGAAGCCAGTAACGGTAAAATAGGCCTGGAAATGACACTTGATCTGATTCCCGACCTGATTGTAAGCGACCTCATGATGCCCGAAATGGACGGTTTGGAGCTCTGCCGCTTCATCAAAACCGACAGGAGAATCTCTCACATCCCGCTTGTCCTCCTCACAGCCAGGGCCGAAGATGAGCAAAAGCTGCAGGGATATGAAACCGGAGCCGATGCATACGTCGTCAAACCATTCCGGATGGATATCTTACTGGCCAGGATCAAAAACCTTATCATTCGACGGGATATGATCCAGAAGCAGTTTCAGCAATATATCGAGGTTGAACCCAGCGCCATCACAATCCGGTCTGTTGATGAAGAATTTATCAGTAAGGCAATCAGGATCGTAGAAGAGAACCTGGCCAACCCTGAATATACGGTGGAAGAGCTCAGCTCGGAAATGGCGATGAGCAGGATGTACCTTTACAAAAAGCTCCTGTCACTCACGGGTAAGACTCCGCTGGAATTTATCAGGATTATCCGCATGCGCCGGGCTGCTTCGCTGCTCGGGAAAAGCAAACTTACAGTAGCCGAGATTGCCTACCAGGTAGGATTCAATAACCCGAAATACTTTACCAGGCTTTTTAAGGAAGAGTTTAAGGTACTGCCGACAGAATACCGCAAACAAGAAACGGCAGTCACTTGATTCGTCTCAAAATAATACAATAAATACGCCTTTCGCATGCACATTTGATCATTTTCATATCGCAGGGGCCAATTCTTGCTATACATCCTTTTTACCCATCGCAACATAAATAAACTCAAAAAAAACAGCACTATTGGGAGCTGATTTACATTTGATACCCTATTTATAAACATTTTGACCTTGCCCGAATGGGCCGGTTCTCTTGAGTACATGTTTTT
>CAZAVR010000265.1:0-1001 GCA_964488435.1 uncultured Cytophagales bacterium
ACGATGAGGTCGGGAGGCCCGCGAAGAGGGGAGGCGTAATTTAAAGGTGATGTATAAAAACAACTTCGGTCAGGAGGGAAAGTATGTTTTTGGAATGCGACTAAGTAAGGAACTGGAGAAGGATGGTAGGAGATTTTTACTAGGGCTGGCTCTATATGCTTTTTGGCCAAACTCGTAAAACTCTCGGGATTGTGAACGAACGTAATCTGGTGATCGACGTGAAAAAGTCCGGTAAATCCAAGCTCTATGGGACTTTGCTCATGACCGTGAGAATGGTCTTTTGAAGCGTGATGATGATGCGAGCTAAAATCATGATGATGCGGCACTACACCATGTCCCCAGATGATGATCTGGGCAAGCAATAGTGAGAATAGGGTTAGTCTTTTGCGCCACATTCAGCAAATCTATTAAATTTAAGTGATCATAGACAGAGAAACTCAGGACTTTTTTCCATCGGCCGGCCTGCTAGTCATAAATATCATAGCAGACCATCGATAGATACCCTAGATTCCGTAGTCCGATTCGGAAATATATATTTTATATGTAAACGGAAGGGGGGGCACTTTAGGCGATAGACACTTTCAAGACGTTTAAAAAAATAAAAAAATGTTACAAATCGTAGAGTAAATAAAGTAAGTAGTCTTCCAAATACTTTCCGGAACTTTGCCTACTCTAAATATGTCTGTATGAAAGCGGAATCTAAATGGAATAATGTATTCCTTCTTTTTTTATCGCAGGCGCTATTTCAGACAGCTTCGATACTTGTTATTACTTTATCCGGTGTAGCTGGGTTGCAGATGGCTCCTAATAAAAATTTAGCGACTCTGCCGCTGGCAATGATTACAGTAGGTACGGCGGTGATGATGATCCCCGCTTCCATGATCATAAAAAAAGCCGGCCAAGCCAAAGCGTTTATGATTGGTACGTCGGTTGGTATACTGTCGGGAGTCGTTTCCTGGTACGGCGTAGTTGAGAATTCCTTCTGGATATTTTCGGTGGGC
>CAZAVR010000265.1:1011-6041 GCA_964488435.1 uncultured Cytophagales bacterium
GCTAGTGGGGGCTTACCAGGGTTTTGCCCAATACTACCGCTTTGCAGCGGCTGATGCGGTGCCTGAGGCCGTTAAAAGCAAGGCCATATCCTTTGTAGTTGCTGGGGGGATTGTAGCTGCTTTTGCTGGGCCAAACCTGGCTAGGTTCACTCAAAATATGGGTAGTATTCCTTTTGCCTATTCCTATTTTTCAATTGTTTTCTTGAGCATAATTGCTCTGGGAGTGGTTTCTTTATTAAAGCTTCAGCCTAAGACTGAAGTTAACCAAACTCAGCCTGTTAAACCAGGGCGCTCCCTGAATGAAATAATCCGGCAAAAAGAAACTATTCTCGCACTCATATCGTCTGTGACAGGATTTACCGTAATGGTTATGGCCATGACGGCTACCCCGATAGCCATGCACGAGGCAGGATATTCCTCTGACGACTCGGCAACGGTCATCCAGTGGCACGTCATAGGAATGTTCCTCCCGTCTTTTTTTACTGGCAAGCTTATTCAAAAGTTTGGCGTATATAGAATCATGCTGGGGGGGATACTTATCTTGTTTGCACATATTGTTTTAGCGCTAACAGGCACAACGTTTTTTAATTTTCTGTTCGGATTGGTGATTGTTGGTTTGGGCTGGAACTTTATGTTTATCAGCGGTTCTGCATTGCTTACGCAAGTCTATAGCCCTGAAGAGAAAGAAAAAACACAGGCACTGCATGATTTTACAGTATTTGCTATCGTCAGTGTGTCTAGCTTTTTCGCAGGAGGCTTACTTGGAGCCTGGGGTTGGCAGGGTGTCAACGTCGTACTAATACCTCTGCTAGTACTAGCATTGATAGCGGTGATCCGGATCGGTTTTTTGAAAAAAACGGTGATAAAGTGAAGATCACTAACTATAAATAAAGGGAGAATTCTACATTTTGAAAGTATCCGGCACTTCTATCTTGACGATCTAAAGGCATATTTTTAGCCATTATTCTCAGACTTTCTTACCAATATCACTATTGTCAGATATCAAAATGGGGCATTGGAGAACAACTGTCTTCTTGTTGAAGATATGTCAAGAAGCATTCACAAATACCGCTAAGTGAATTTCACAACTTCTGTAGATACAACAGGTCTTAATAAGTCCCTTTGGCAAAAGGTGCTTGCGTTTTTCGGTCCCCGTACCTGGTCAGTTTCGGGTATATGGATCAGGGAAATTGGGAAACAATAACCCACATGATAAGCCAGCAGCATTGGATCTTTATCCATTTGCCGCATATCGAAAAATTGCCATTACAGTCGATTTAAAAAAGCTGGACAATAAAGCCATCAATCAGGCCATTGCCTTGGGGGGCGAACGTTGCCAATACTTACTTATTCACATTGTAGAAAGCGTAGCTGCTATCTCTAACTATGATAAAAGTAAAGATGAGGAAACCAACAGAGATAGAGAATTTTTCAACTCAGGGCGAGCGGGTATCAATCAGAGGCCATATTGGATTTCGGCAACACCGCTGAAAACATAACCCATATCATCATTCAGGCCGGTGCGGAGCTTGTAGTAACGGGAGCAAATGGTCATAAGGAACTGAAAGACCTTTTGTATGGAGCAACCATTAATAAAGTAAGACATCTGGAAAACGTACCGGTTCTGATCGTATCAAACTAGGAGCCGTCTACTCACGGTGCTCATAATCGAGGACAAACGGTCATAAACCCTTTTTCACAATGCGGATGGCTCCTTTTTATCAGTAAATATTATAAATCAAAAGAGGAAAACTGTAAAAGGAATCACGTGAAACAGGCCGAAATTTGCATTATCAATATAACAGTTAACAAAAAACGAAAATGGAAAATAAGGATCTCGTGTTCAAAACCAACCTCAACTGTGGAGGGTGTGTATCAAAAGTGAAATCTGACCTGGACAATACCGAAGGGATTTGCGAATGGAATGTTGACATTACCAATAGCGATAAAATTCTGACCGTTAAATCCGAGGGGATCACAGAAGAGCAGGTCGTGGCGATTATTAAAGGAAAGGGTTTCAAGGCTGAGCCTTTGATCGCGTAGTCTGAAGAGTCGGGGTATTAATCGTGTAAAACGGTATAAAATGAGAAAAATATTTTTTGCACTGGCCACTATGCTGATGGGAGTATCAGCATTTGGCCAAAACACCAAAAACTTGTTTAGAGATTATATTGGTGTTAAAGAAGCCTTGGTAGCTAGTGACGCTAAAGCCGCAAGCAAGGCTATAGGCAATTTTTACGAGACGCTTAAAACGGGGGACGACTTGTCACAGAAAGACAATCTACTGAAAGCGACTGAAAAGCTAAGCAAGGCGGGCAGCAATCTTGAAAAACAGCGAGCAGCGTTTGACGAGGTCTCTACGCTCATGTGGAAACTGGTAAAAGGGGCGGAGGAAGTAGATTCGCCAGTCTATTATCAGTACTGTCCTATGAAGAAAGCATACTGGCTCAGCACGGAAAAAGAAATTAGAAATCCGTACTACGGGTCTTCGATGCTCACCTGTGGAAAAGTATCGGAAACCAAAAAATAAATCTTGCTATGAAAAAGCTTTGGGCGTTCGTCATTTCCTTAACTCCCGTTTTGTACGGAGCTTGCTCTGAAAGGAAGCCTCGGGAAAGCGTTCGTGTTGAAGAGGAAACCGTAGTCCATAATCTTCCGGTGGTATCTACTGTGATGCAGGTTGAGTATAAAAAGGGAGACATTGTCCCTCACGATGAGGTGTGTATGGTCAACAATGCATTCATGGGGAAAAAGCAAATTGAAGTAAATCATGACGGAAAGCAATACTACGGTTGCTGTGAAATGTGTGAAAGAAGAATCCCGCAAGACGCCGGAGTACGGGTGGCTATTGATCCGGTATCAAAAAGAAAAGTAGACAAAGCTGAAGCAGTTATAGCGATCACCGGTGATCATGGTGAAGTTTCTTACTTTGAGAGCGAAGCGAATTTTAAAGCCTTCTTAGAATAGTGCCTGTCAAATAAGTGCTACAGATTCAAAAGAATCATTTAGGTAGCAGTTTGGAGATCTGGCTTATTGTAAAAGCCTTGCCAAACTGTTACCTTTTTTTTATAGAAATACGCCATCTCCAAACCATCCATCAGACTTTGCTATTAAAATGAAAATTAAACATCTGATATTACCAGTATTACTGCTTTTTATAGCCCCGGCTGTTTTAGCTCAAAAGGTGGTACGTTACGATTTGGTTGTCAAAGACACTGTCGTAAACTACGCGGGGAAGGAAAAACGGGCTATTGCCGTAAACGGGCAGATACCCATGCCCACCCTGGAATTCACCGAGGGGGATACGGCAGAAATTGTAGTGCACAACCTGCTAAATGAAAGTACTTCGCTTCATTGGCATGGTTTGTTCTTGCCTAATAAAGAAGATGGTGTCCCGTTTTTGACGCAGATGCCCATTGAACCAGGCGCTTCTTATACGTATCGCTTCCCAATCATTCAAAACGGTACGCATTGGTATCATTCTCATTCAGGTCTGCAGGAGCAAATAGGCATGTATGGCAATTTTATTATGCACAAAAGAGCTGATGATAAAACTTTTAGAAAAGGGATTGACGATTTGCCGACTGTTCCGGTTATGATCAGCGAGTGGACGAACCTGAATCCGAATAACGTCCATCGGATGCTACATGCAGCCAATGATTGGTTTGCCATTAAGAAAGGGGCGACACAGAGTTATGCCGAAGCTATCCGCAGCAGGCGTTTCAAAACAAAGCTGACCAATGAATGGAAACGGATGTTGGCTATGGATGTAAGCGATGTATATTACGATAAGATACTGCTCAACGGAGCCAATATTACAGAGCTGAAAAGTATTGACGGTAAGCCTGTCAAGGCAGGTGATAAGGTTCGCTTGCGAGTTTCAAACGGAGGGGCGTCGTCTTATTTTTGGCTTCGTTATGCCGGAGGCAAAATTACGGTGGTAGCCAGTGATGGCAATGATGTTGAGCCGATAGAGGTTGACAGATTGATAATCGCCGTGTCCGAAACCTATGATCTGGTGGTCACTGTTCCCGAAGACGGGAAAGCCTTTGAATTCATGGCAACCACAGAAGATCGTACCCGATCTGCTAGTTACTTGATCGGTGACGGGGTAAAACAGCCAGTAGGAGAATTACCTCGTTTAAAATACTTCGATGGGATGAAGATGATGAACGATATGATGCGGATGGACGGTAACCTGGACGACATGGGAATGAATATGAGCCTTAACCAGATGGATATGAATGTGGTGATGTATCCTGAGATAACAGGCGAAGAAGAGAAAAAAGGTCGTGCCAAACAAAAAGAAAAACAGCCAGAACAGCATAACGATATGGACCATCACGCCAACCATGGAAAGATGCCGCGAGATGAAGACCCTAATCGATATAATGCAAATGCTTTAAGCGACATAGTTACACTGAATTATGCGATGCTCAAATCACCGCTGGATACCAGATTACCAGCAGATGCTACCGTCAAGGAAGTGAAATTCACGCTCACCGGAAATATGAACCGCTATGTATGGAGTATGGATAATCGTGTTCTGTCGGAAGTGGATAAGATACCCGTAAAAAAGGGAGAAATACTAAGGATCACCCTTTATAATAATTCTATGATGCGGCATCCAATACATCTGCATGGGTTTGATTTCAGGCTGTTGAACCAACATGGAAAAAATGCGCCGCTGAAAAATATTATCGACATTATGCCAATGGAGACTGATACGCTGGAATTCCTGGCTAATACCGAAGGAGACTGGTTTTTCCATTGCCATATTCTCTACCATATGATGGCCGGAATGAACAGGGTTTTTTCGGTAGATGATTATAAGAATCCGTATCTACCCGATAAAGAAAAGGCTTATAAAATGTTGCAGCGTGAGAGTAATATGGTGCATTTGATGGCACAGAGCGATTTTGCCAGCAACGGAATTGACGGAGAAGCGATGTTGATGAACGCACGGTATAGTCTTGGTACTGAGTGGCGGCTAGGATATAACGATATGCATGGATACGAAGTGGAAACAC
>CAZAVR010000266.1:0-3560 GCA_964488435.1 uncultured Cytophagales bacterium
CACTCTACACAAAGTGTGGTTTCACTGTTGGAAGCTTTAGGTTCTGCAGCCTCCGCTTTGTTATACATGTTCATATCCGCCATACTCTTCAGCAGCTGATCCGCATTGGTGCGCATGGTCCGGAATTTGTACAGGTCAAATATTTTAAATCCGCTTCCTACCCGCTTCGACCGGTAAATTACCGGGCCCCTGGAATCCAGTTTGATCAAAAGGGTGACGAGCAAAAATACAGGCAACAGCAGCAGCATGGCCCCTCCGACAAGCAAACAATCCATTGAACGTTTCCAGAGGGGAGTTTTGACATAGACGGACTTCATCTTTTCCTCGGCCTGGCCCGCCATGTACCACCTACGGCGAAAGAAATACTGCAGCCTTGTCACCAGGTCGCCTTTACTGAAGTCTTTGGGAAAAACATCATCCGCCTTTTTCTCACGCGCCTTCAGCAGGACAGCGGGTGTAACCTGACTGACCACCAATATAACAGGCAGATTGGTAAGATAATTACTCTTGCGGATCATCGACAACAACTCCCAGCCTCCGTTGTCTACATCGGCTATCAGACAGTCCGCCGGAAACCCTTCCTGCAATGCATCAAGGACATCCTCTTTTGCATTGAAAAATTCAGTCTGCAGATGTTCTGAAAAACGCTCCATAAAATGGATGCATTCCTCATAGTCTTTGTATAGGAATATAACCCGGAATAAACCCGCATTTCGCTTTCTATCAGAAGGAACTTCCAGAACAGGCATTTCCTTTTCCATAATCAAACCGTCATGAATATCTCTTGGTACGTCTGAGAATAGCACTTATCTTGGCCAATACCTCCATGGGATTAAAAGGCTTAATCATAAAATCATCCGCCCCCAGGTTCAGGCAACGAATTCTCTCGTTACTGTCATCTTCCCCGGAAAGTATCACTATGGGTATGTCTGCAAAAAAATTACTCGCCCTGGCAATTTTGAGAAATTCCTTGCCATCCAGATTGGGCATATTTAAATCGGCTATAACCAGGTCGGCATAATTACCTTCCTCCAGCCAGGTCATCCCCTCCACCCCGTCGTTTTTAATAACTACGTTGAAATCTTTTTTCAAAAAGTGCTCAAGTATCTTCCTGATCCCCTGTTCATCATCCATGACTAACAGGGTCAGTTTTTCAGGATCTGAAATCATAAAATGTAAAGTAGATTCAATTTATTCTATTCGTTAGTGCCAAATAGTCAGAAAACCAGCTTATTAACCTTTCCATTCTCCATCCCTTTTAACCTATGAAAGATCAGTCTCTGGTGAATGGACGGAACCGGACGGGTGAATTTAACATAAACTATCAGAGTATCCAAAAAAATTCTACAAGCATAGTAGAAATTTAAGATCATGCGTTAGCACTTCCTTTCAATCCGCGCGGAATACCGGGGGGGCAAAACGTTTAAAAAGACATTTCGAAGACGGCTCTGCGTTCCCGGCAAACGCCCTGAAGCTTGCTTACGGTGACTGAACACACCCGCTTTTCTTCTGATTTGAGGAGACTATCGCCGAAAAAGAACAACCGGACTTGTAACCAAATATAATTTCACAAAGACATAAATTTGGCAACAAATAAAAGAAATATACAAATTTAACAAAATAAAACAAATCAAATACCTAAAAAAAATCATAAATTAAGAATATTATTCTGTTTTCCATTATTAGGTAAGATGATACAAATTTGCTCTTCTTCATAGCAAACATGCGGAAACAGACCCCGTAAGCAAAAGCGCAGCATTTCTCTCCCATGTCATCCATCTTTTAAATACTTTTGCGGACAGAATAAACCGATCTACTCATGGATGATGTGATTCACAATCTTGCCCATATCCGCCGCCGCATGTCGGAGGCCTGTAAGAAAGCCGGCCGGCAGACGGACGAAGTAAAACTCATGCTCGCAGCAAAAACAGTTCCGGCCGACCGCCTTCGTGTAGCCATCGAACAAGGTGAAACCTTGCTCGGTCAGAACAAAGTGCAGGAAGGAATTTCCATGTCGGCACAACTTGCCGGTCTGCCCGTAGAATGGCACTTTATCGGGCACCTTCAAACCAACAAAATAAAGGACGTGCTCAAATGGGCTACCTGCGTCCAATCCGTAGACCGGACCGAACTCGTTCAGAAACTTGATCAGCGCCTGCAGTTCGAAGGAAAAAGCCTAGATATCCTCGTTCAGGTCAACACATCCTACGAGGAAAGCAAATTCGGTGTCGCCCCTGACCAAGCCCTGTCGCTCGTTAACGAAATCAGAAAATATGATACACTCAAAGTCAAAGGGCTAATGACAATAGGATTATTTTCAGACGACCAGGAAGCGGTGAGAAGGTGTTTCAGATCTTTGAAAAACTTGAGCAACCAACTGAAAGATGCCGGCCTGGACGCACCGGTTCTTTCGATGGGTATGAGCGGTGACCTCGAAGCCGCGATTGAAGAAGGAACCACTATGATTCGTGTCGGAACAGCCATTTTCGGTCAGAGAATTTACCCCGATTCTTACTACTGGAATGAAAATAAGGTGTAAAATGTTATTTCTCCACCTGTACTATTCTCCCAAAAAAATAGCGTACTTCTCTTCAAAAACCGATATTTTTTTCGAATATTGCACCAAATACAGAATAAGAAGTGGCAAATCAAGTACGAATTATTCCATCGTTTAAACTTATTCTTTAATTATTTACATAAATACTGGTTTTAGCTGATACAGCTAGCTATTCATCAATACAGTTCCCTTAGTGATTATGTCAAACAATATTGCAGAATTAATCGTTGACGATAAAAAATTTCAATTTCCCGTAATTGAAGGTAGCGAAAAAGAAAAAGCTATTGATATTGCCTCTTTGCGCGACAAAACAAGTTATATTACTATTGACAGCGGTTACAAAAACACAGGTGCCACAAAAAGTGCGATAACTTTCCTGGACGGAGAGGAAGGAATTCTAAGGTACCGGGGCTATTCCATTGAAGACCTGGCAGAAAAAGCAAATTTTCTCGAAGTGTCTTACCTGCTTATTTACGGAGAACTTCCGAACAAAAAACAATTTGAAGACTTCGAATATGCGATTCGTACACATACGCTTGTGAACGAAGACATGCGGAAGATTTTCGAAGGGTTTCCCGTGAATGCGCATCCAATGGGTGTTTTGTCCTCCCTGGTAAGTGCCATGAGTGCCTTCTATCCTGACTCTTATGATACAAATATAGCCGGCGAAACAGATCTTCATATCATTCGCCTGCTGTCTAAATTACCCACCATCGCCACCTGGTCCTATAAAAAATCCCAAGGACACCCGGTGAATTATCCCGACAATACGCTCGACTATTGTTCAAACTTTCTGCACATGATGTTTGCGCTTCCGGTTGAGAAATACGAGGTGGATTCCGTCGTCTCTAAAGCCCTCAATAAACTACTGATCCTTCACGCTGACCACGAGCAAAACTGCTCAACTTCAACGGTTCGGTTGGTAGGTTCCTCGCATGCCAATATTTACTCGTCTATTTCTGCGGGTATCAGCGCGCTGTGGGGGCCTCTTCACGGCGGTGCC
>CAZAVR010000266.1:3570-6022 GCA_964488435.1 uncultured Cytophagales bacterium
AACCAGGAGGTTATTGAAATGCTCGAAGCGATCAAAGCTGACGGTGGCGACACCCAGAAGTATATCAACATGGCGAAAGACAAGTCCAGCGGCTTCCGCCTTTTTGGATTCGGACACCGTGTGTACAAAAACTTTGATCCCCGGGCCAAAATAATCAAGAAAGCGGCAGATGACGTTCTGGAAAAACTCGGTGTGAATGACCCGGTACTGGACATCGCCAAACAGCTTGAGAAAGCCGCTCTGGAGGACGATTATTTCGTAAAGCGCAAGCTCTATCCGAATGTTGACTTTTACTCAGGTATTATATACAGGGCACTTGGTATTCCCACCAATATGTTTACAGTGATGTTTGCCATCGGACGTTTACCGGGTTGGATCGCACAATGGAAAGAAATGCTTGCCAACAAAGAGCCTATCGGACGCCCTCGTCAGATCTATACAGGTCCTGTACTTCGTGACTTCGTCCCTTTGGAAAAGAGGTAATACGATTGCACATCACCAGCATATCACAAGAGGGAACTTCTCAACGCAGGAAGATTCCCTTTTGTTTTTAAAAGCAAACCATAAAAGGCGCGCCGAAAACAAACTATTTCAGGCTCTTTTTATGTTAATCCGACGGGACTGATGCGATCATTCACCTCTCCCTTTAAACGGGTGGGGCATTATTTTTCCAAACACCGCCGCCGGAAGAATCCGACATGGATCAGTAAACGCCTTCGGGCTATATATTAAGAATAACATTGAAAACAGGAGAAGGAGGAATCGTTCTGACAAGTGTCGAAGACCTGATGAACTGGGCCAGGTTATCTTCGTTATGGCAAATGAGCTTCGGTCTGGCTTGCTGCGCAATTGAAATGATGTCAGCCAACGCATCGCACTATGATCTTGAACGCTTCGGAATCATGCCCCGCCCCTCACCACGGCAATCGGACCTCATGATCGTAGCCGGTACGGTTACCTTTAAGATGGCCGACCGTATCAGGAGGCTTTATGAACAGATGCCGGACCCCAAGTATGTGATCTCCATGGGAAGTTGCTCTAATTGCGGCGGACCTTACTGGGATCATGGTTACCACGTAGTCAAAGGTGTAGACAGGATCATTCCGGTCGACGTGTATGTGCCCGGCTGTCCGCCGCGCCCCGAGGCCCTGATAGGAGGTATTCTGAAGTTACAGGAAAAGATCCGCGGTCAGCAAGCTTCCAGACCGGGTATGCTTTTGGACCTGGCGGCCGGATTAAAAGAAGCATAAACACCCCCTAGTCACAAAACTCTGCATTTCTTTATGAATTTTACTGAGATCCATTCGTTGCTCCTGGATGAATTTGGTCCGGAAATTATCCTGGGATCTGAAGAAAAAAACACGCCTTCTTCGGTGAGTGTCTATGGGCATGCGTTGACCGAAGTTTGCCGGTTTCTCCATGAAGATGACCGTTTGTATTTTGATTATCTGGCTTGTATCACGGCGTTAGACAATGGGCCCTCCTCCGGGTCTCTGGAAGTAATTTATATCCTCAATTCCATTCCTTTCCAGCACCAGCTGATGCTTAAAGTCACGCTTCCGCGCAATGCCCCCGGAGAACCTCTGCCATCGGTCTCCACCGTTTCGGATATTTGGCGTACCGCAGACTGGCATGAGCGCGAAGCGTTTGACCTGGTTGGTATCCATTTTTCGGGACACCCGGATATGAGAAGAATTCTCCTTCCTGAAGACTGGGTGGGACATCCCCTGAGAAAAGACTACCAAAACCTGGAGGTTTACCATGGAATTCGGGTGAATTTTGAAGACAGGAATCGTCCTGCGCAGGAAAACACATAGAATTCGTCGTTCTGATCCTTGCATTGTTGAGGTGGAGTTCTTATTTTTCGAAACAGCTTTTACTGAAAATATGTTAAGAATTCCGATTGCAGCTATCCTGGTACTACTTTGCTCCGGCGCCTGTCTGGCCCGGCAAGACTCCGTTCTGATCAGCGGACGTATTTCCAACCTGACGGCCCGGCTATACCGGGAGGCTCCTTCCATCGCCTTCTCAAGAAACAATATCCTGCAGCCTGCCAGCGAACTTACTCGGCAAGCACCTTTGCAGGCGGACGGCAGCTTTCAGATTTCGCTGCCCCTCGTTTTCAAAGAAGAAGAAATATATATGGATTACGGCGGAAAGATTTTCACCTCTTTCCTTGCCTCCGCAGGCCGCATCGAAATTCAATTCGACGCCGACTCCCTTTTTAAATCCAAAAAGCCGTTCAAATTCTCCGGTCTGCATGCAGCAGCGAACAACCTTTACCCGGATTTCATCGAAGGAGACAGGCGATTTATGGAGAATAACCGAAAATACGGCGCCAATTTCTGGGATAACTTTCCGCATCAGAGCCTGCCGGTCGCCAGTGTAGATCTTCAAACCAGGGCCCGTTACCGGATTTCTGCACTGGAAGCTATAAACAACGACGCATCTG
>CAZAVR010000267.1:0-6016 GCA_964488435.1 uncultured Cytophagales bacterium
GTAAAACAGGTTTTGGGGCACCCTGTCGATGCTTACAGGAAAATATTCTTTCAAAACGACAGTATTCCAACTTTGCTGGTTTTCTTCAAAAATTTCAATCTGATGAAATATCCTGGCACGGGACGACTGTCCGGTCGTATCCCAGCAAAACCCCAGTATGCCTCCCGGGTGGCCTCCCTCGATCACTTCCGTAATCGTATGCCGCTGGAGAATATGCAGGAATTTCCCTTTGGCATCGCGGTACCGGAATCCCATTGAAAACCGCACTTTTTCCAGATCCTCGTCCGGATGCGCGCGCATGAAGGCTACGCGGTCATTAAAGATATCGCGGTTAAGATAGCAGAAATCAATATTGTTGTGCAGTGAAAACTCCAGCCCTCCTTCCCTGTAAGCATCGACAGGGTGCCCCAAAACCTGTTTTACGTTTGATCCCATAAAAGGAAAGCTCATGCTGTGGTAATCGATCAGGAACACGACAGAAGAGGTGAACTGCGAGAAGCGTTGCAGTAAAGCCATTTCGCGGAGGTAAAGGCCATAGTCCGCCGTGCTTCCTTCCGATTCGACGGCAAGATTGCGCAGATAGTCCTTAAAACTCAGATAGGATAGTGATTCGGTCATACCAAACAAGCACAAATAGCTATAAATGGCTATTGAAATACAGCGGGCGGTGTGCCTAATTTTGTTGCGTACAATTTATATAATCTTTACGTATCAGGACAAATATAGGAAACAGGAGAGAACATGCAGATCAATTTTACGGTTTTCCGTATACCCTTTGCCGGTTTTCCGGATTTCCGTTATGAGTAGAAGCCAGTGGCTTTGCAGCAATAGCAGCTAACGGGACGCCGCTCCCTGTTCTTATTATTTCCAACCAATTCACAGTTGCCGAAAGTGCGGCAAATATGCCGTCCGGTTTCGACGATCCGGAAGTGGAGGGCTGTTATCAGATCTAGGGTCGGGACCGCCGGGATTTCAATTAAGTTGTAAAGGCCGATGACCAAAAACCATGGAAAAGCAAGCATAATCTATTCACCATTCATAACGCTATGAAACGCACTTCTACTCAAATCATTTTTGCCGGCTTGCTGAGTGTGGCGACCTTTTCTTTCGCCGGAGCACAGGATGTGCAGCTGAGCTGCGCCAGGCGGATCGGAGGGACATACAACGATTATGGTAATCACATCACCGTGGATGCTTCTGATTATGTATATACGGAACAGGATATCGGGTAGTAGTAGAATGACGTTTTCCCTCAAATTCAGTAGCTTTTGATACAACAAACACAATATCTCCAATCCATCATCCCATGAACCCGACATATCGCAGGCGCCGGCTCTCCGGCCTGTGCGCCGTCACCCTGTCTCTCACCCTCACCGGCTGTCCCTTGCTCGATCCTCCCGAGCCTTTGAAGCCCCTGCTTATTGAAAAGGAAGAAAAATTGGCTTTTAAAGTGGATAAAGAGAAAAACTCGGCCTGCAGGATTACGAAAGACTTCGAGTATGGACGGTACATCTACGACCATCGGGGGCGTCTGTGTCAATATGTGCGCTCTCAATACCCTCGCCCCGATGGGACAGTTACATTTCACTACGACGAACAAGACTACCTGATCGCCCAGGATTTCAGCGGCATAATTGCAGGAATTTCTAAAATAAGGTGGAACTACCTCTACGACGGCGGCCTGATTTCCAGGATCGATCGTTATGTAGAAACAAACGGACGGATGGTTCTTGCAGACCAGGTGCTGTTTGAATCGGGAAAACGCAAAATCTACTCCGTTATCAGTGAAGGAGGGAGATTTGAGATAGTCTTTAATACGGATAATTCAGGAAGAGTCACTGGATTTACCACAAACGCCGAGTCGCCAACAGGTGAAATGATTTCGTATTTTCTGGAATACGATTCGAGGGGTAATTGGGTAAAATCCTATACAAATTCTTCCGATCCTGTTGTATCCGAAACCCGATTCAGCAATATTCCCAATCCCATATATCATGCCCTACAGTTCAAGGGGCATTCCCAAGCGAAGCACATAACCTATTTTGATGGTTCTTTGTATAGTCTCGGCAATCCCTCCCCTGACCTGCCGGTATACGATAAAACATCCACTTCGTCCTGGACAACCATCAACGAGTATGGCTACGGCGATCTTAATGCAGCAGGTTATCCTGTAAGCCGCGAATTTTTAGCCACCCAAATTGTCCGCAAGGCAGACTACGAAAGTTGCAACTGAGTCGGCTACAGCGACGTCGCCACATAACTAATTAAATAACACTTTAATACTATCTAAATGAGTGCGTCTTCTCTAAATAATTACCGCCACCTGATTTTCTCTGTATTTATTATTCTATCCGGCATTTTGTCTGGCTGCAAAGGCCCGGAAGGCCCCGCAGGACCGCAGGGTTCGGCAGGACCACAGGGGTCTGCGGGGCCACAGGGGCCGGCCGGAAACGCAAATGTCCAGCAAATCACCTACGGCGCCCGGACGCATACCAGCGCTGATCTATTTATTGGCTTCCCCGCATCTTTTGCCGCCGATATTATCGAAAAAAGTCTGATCTACGTCTATGTGAAACAAAGCGCGAGCAGTTCCAGTGGGCAAGCTTCCTCTTACTGGTTTTCTGTACCCGGCGAAACGGTAACCGGCAATGAGTATTCCTTTTACGCTGCCGCCGGTACCGGGAATACTCCCGGTATATTTCTGCGCAGGGTAGTCAATTATCGCCCCGGAGAAGAAGTCTTCGATGCAGTCCGGGTACTGATCATCCCGGCAAGCGGCACGACCAATGGCCGCCTGCCTGGCGGTCCACAGGCCCATATCAAAGACTACCCTGTATGGAACGGAGATATCAAAAAGCAGCTTTCAGAATGAAGTTTTTAATAAAATTGTCATACCTCTATATCGGGTTGTTTCTGACCGCCTGTCCGTTTGCTACGACACCCGAACCGTTGCCGCGGCTGACTATCCAAAAAACGCAAAAAAATAGTTACAAATCCCGCGTCTGCCGCCTGTCGGAGACCCTGATCCTCAATGACGCCCCTGCAGTCAGTCAGGGATCGGGATTTATCGACAAGGAAGGGCCTTTTTACCCTTCCGGGAAATATGAATACAGTAAAAACGGCCAGCTGATCAGGGCCGGTAAAAATCACTACGAATATGACGAGGACGGTTTCCTGATCAGGGCAACCAATCCGGAATATACAACCACCTACAAATATGATCAAAATGGCCTCCTGAAAGAGGAAAACAGGGTCCCGTTTATCCCCGTTTTCTGGGAATACGACAGGTTTGAATATAAAAACGGACTGCTTACTGGGGGATACTCAAAATACAAGGATATCCCGGAATTTCAGAGATTTGAAGCCAACCCGATAGGCCAGGTCACCAAAGTGATCATTTCCATTTCAGCAGATCCCGCCCTACGGAGAGTATACTATCTGCTTAGTTACGACAACCGGGGCAATCTTACATCTGTATTGCTTGAAAGGAATAATCCCTCCGGCCCGCCCAACCAGGTCTTCGAATATACTTACGACAATCACCCCAATCCTTATTATATACACGCTTTCAAAGGACAGCCCGGTTTCGTGTACGACGGGGTAAACGCTTTCGTTCCTACTCCCAACAACGTGGTTTCCTTTTCCAGGAAGCTGAGCACCGGAGACGAAATTGCAAAAGCAACCACTCAATACTACTACGAGAGCTCCGGATTTCCCGGAAGATCGATCTCCGTCTTGCTTTCCGGAGAAAACAGCGCTGCTATCGAGGTAAATTACGCTTATGATGGCTGTAACTGAAATTGTGTTTCGAAATATGTAACCCCCATCTACCATGAAAACCATCTGCCCTACTTCACATAAACTGCTGTTTTTCAGATTTTTTTTAATACTCTGCCTGGTTTCCTGTAAAAAAAATGATGATGTCGGTGTAGTCGAGATTTTGCCCGTTACCGGAAACACCGTCGTAAAACCTTTCCAGATTGTTGCATTTGAAATTAAGAATCCCTCCGCACAAATCCAGGTAGACGCAGAAATGAGTGGGAAACAACTTAAGCTGCTTAAAGACGGAAATATTTTTACTTTCATAGTACCTGCTCTCGCCGCCGGCAAACACGCGCTTAAATTTACTTTGGGTACTCAACCCTATTTAATAAACTACTCGGTCCAAACCGCGACAACCACTACAATCGGGCAGGCCAAAGAGAATTTGCAGACGCGTCTTGAAGTAGATTTAAAGTATGCGAACCATGTCGACAGCTTAAGAAAATCCGACCACGATTACAGCTATTCCATAACTGACGAGGCGTTTGAATCTTATCGGCAGGCACTGTTAAATTATTCGAATGAACTAGCCAAAATAACCGATGAGGAAAAACTGAATCTCGCTCGATTCATCGATGCGAATCCCGATCTTTTCAATTCCCATTTTACCCCCAACGGGCGCATCCTGGCCAATAGCACACCGGAGGAACTAGCCGAAATGAGGCTTAATACTCTTCTCGAGCAAAACAAAAAATCTGTGGCGATGAAAATGGGATTGGGAGCGTTCTTCGCTGGATGGAAAGCAACAGGAGTAGGTGTCGCATTTGCTATCTGGGCAGCCAGCGGGGGAGGATTGGTTTTCGGGTTTGGTATCGCCGTTGCCGCGCTATGTATTGTTAAGGCAGCAGAATTAGCCATTTCCAGTACCATTGCCTCAACGCAGGCAAATCTAGATATCCTATTCAGGGATCCCGACAGTCCTATTGAAGTCAGCACGATTCAGAACACTTACCAGGAGCATTTATTGAGTAAGGGAGAAAAAAACAAAATATCGCTTAAGAGCAGGTATGTAAATTTAAAGAAGATAAAGGGGGGCGTATCAAAAGTTGCCGACAATATAGCCGCTAACTGCAACGAACTGCATAGCTGGTGGACTGAGATGAAAACGTACTTTCCCGATTTGTCTCAACCTGTCAGGTCGACCAATTCGTTATCCTCTACTTCAGAAGTAAAAACGACTTCCGTTAAGTACGTCACTGTGAAGGAATCCAAATTGGTCAATGCAATCATTGCTGGCGAATACCTGGAAATTGACGTGCCATTTGATTTTAGCGTAAATAAGATCATTGTACAGGTCGCTTATAAGGCTAATAACGCAGAACCGGAACAATTACAATCATTGCAGCTTGATGTACAGAGTTTCTGGTTTGATCTTATCCCGCATACACCTGTCTGCGTTGAAGTTCCATGTGGTGACGGTGGTTTAAAACCGGAAGTACGCGCCAATATGATACTATATAGCTCTAATGATCTTTACAAGATAACAATTTACAGGGACGGCAAGGTTGTAAAACAACTCGATAGTAAAACGCTTACATGGACCCGACTCGGTACCAAGTCCTGGAGCACGACTCTCACCATGTTCGCGGACAATTCATGCGGGTGGACAGAAACCTTGCAACACGGTATGCCTCCTATCATAACCCCCTGGCCGGTTAAAGCCCGAAAGAGTGGTGTGATGAAAGTAGAGATTACGGCTCCCCCGGGCATAACACCATTAGAGACGAAATCAATTAACTACGATTACTATCTCAGAGGATTGTGACCCGCTGTGCGGGATGAAGGAACTAAACCGTTAGGCTTTCCCGATAGGCTCTCCCCGTTACACCCGTTCTTGACCAACCTCACCTTTATCGATATCTTGAGGCCAGAAATGATCCGACCCTGAGCCGGACTTTTCGCATCGAAAGAATATGCTGCGCAAAGCCAACTGTACGAACTTTACCGAAATTGCGAAATATGCCATAAAAAATGGGATACAGGGTCTGCGATGACCGATGTCAGAACCGTCTCGTAAAAATCACCACATCCGTGTTCCTCCCCTTGTCGTCGGCGCATGAGATTTTCACCACACCGGGCGGAGGTTCGAGGAAGACCGGTTGGGAAGGCGGAGCTTTTTTCAACACACGGTCATTTACCAGCCACGTAACACTGCCTACATCCTGCGCAGCCTGGCACATAAGCTGGATTTCCG
>CAZAVR010000268.1:0-5978 GCA_964488435.1 uncultured Cytophagales bacterium
CTTTTTTTTCAGTAATATCGTATTTTCAGGAAATTGAACGCGACAACCGATTGACCATGTTTATTGCAATAATTGACGACGACCCTCTTTTCCAGTTTATATTGAAGAAAATGATAACGAGGGGAAGAGATGGCCTCCGCACGGAAGAGTTTGGGAATGGAAAAGAAGCGATTGACTTTATCACTATGATGAAAGCAGACCCCTTAACCCTACCCCACACTATACTATTAGATATCAATATGCCAAAGATGAACGGCTGGCAATTTCTCGACGCTCTAAGAAATCTGGAGCAGCCTGACTACCGGCCAAATATTTATCTCATCAGCTCTTCAGTGGACAGCGTTGATGCATTAAGGGCCAGTACCTATTCAGAGCTTCGTGATTTTCTAATTAAACCTCTATCTCAGAAACAGATCGACGAAATAGTACATCGGCATACCTGCTGAGCTCGCGACTAGCCGTCCGCGATTAGCCGTCCGCGACTAGCCGTCCGCGACTTCGCGAGAAACTCTAAAAACCAAAAAGTCAAGCAGTGAAATCGGAAAGAAATATCTCCAGAAACGTGATGACGACTGAACTCAATTCTCTTTTCAACAACTCTTGCTTTTCTCATTAATATTTCGTAACTTTCTTAGTCAGGCTCTTTTAAAGATCACTAACTCAGTTTACGCATTGTTCAAAGTTTGAAATCTCAATTGCTATTCCGTAGTCTGGAAAATCTCATCCGTGCATCTGTGGCTAAAAAACCCCAAGCCCCTACAGCCCCCAACAAGTTGTACGATAACCGGATCTAATTAAACTAATCGTTTAAAATAAATTGATTTTGCGGTGAAGTTTACCTTACTTAGCTAATCTTTTACGCAGCTTATGAAGCCGACATCCTCATTTTCGGAAGATCTCTCACTCTGGCAGGATTTCCTGGCAGGCGATGCGCATGCTTTCGAAAAACTGATGTCCGACAATTTCCGGCTGCTTTTCAGGTACGGACACAAGTTCTCCCGCGACCGTGAACTGGTCAAAGACAGCATCCAGGACCTGTTCCTGATACTCTGGGAAAAAAGAACTCATCTTAATCCCGACGCCGCAGTAAAACCATATCTGATGGCGTCGCTACGCAGACTTATGCACCGGCACACCTCTTCATTGGGTGAGGAATCCCCCCTTAACGATGAAGACTATCCGGGGGTCGAGTTTTCCGTGGAAGATAAGTATATCGCAGACGAAGCCACTGCAGCACGATCACGCCAGTTACAAAAGCTCCTGGAAGAATTGCCGCCCCGCCAGAAAGAAGTAGTATACCTCAAGTTCTTCGAAGAGCTCAGCCGCGAACAAATCGCGACGGTGATGGGTGTTGCTCCCCAAACCGTGTCCAACCTGCTTCAAATTGCAATCCGGCACCTGAAAGCATTCCTGAAATCAGAATATATTATATTTTTTCTCCTGCATCTGCTATTCTAACTGTCAGACTACCAGTCACATCCCGATTATTTATTCTTTTTTGAAGAAATAATTCAAAATTTATTGGTATCCCCCACCCCTTTCCGTCTATCAACATACAGATACTGTAAACTGTATGGATCGCTATAACGAATTTTCTATTGAAGACTTTGTCTGGGACGATTTCTTCCGTCAATGGACACTGTCACCTACCCCTGAAACGGAGGCACTTTGGGAACATTGGCTCGACGGCAAACCCGATTTGCTCGAAAAAGTAACTCAGGCCAAAACGCTCGTGCTTTCTGTGCGGCCAAATGAGCCCCAAATAGATGATGCCGAAATCCGCGAGGTGGTGAAAAGAACGATGGGACAAATTACAAACGCAGAAGCCGGACTCAAGCCGCCGCCCTTTCCTCAACCTGCACCTTTCATACGTCTCAACACCTGGCTTCGGTATGCGGCGTCCATTGCTATCATATCTATGCTCGGATGGAGCATTTATATTTTTAACAAGAAAGAAAACAGCCCCGGCCTTGCTCAGCAGGAAAGTGTCTTCGCACCCGATGATTCATTTACAGAAACAATTAATACAACCGCTAAGACCATCGAATTTGCACTGAGCGACGGCAGCCGCATTCGGCTTGCGCCGAATGGACGCCTCCTTTACCCTCAAAAATTTGAAGGCAGGCGCAGGGAGGTCCACCTGGAAGGGGAGGCTTTTTTTCAGGTCACTAAAGATCCCGAACACCCCTTCCTCGTATTTTCATCCGGCCTGGTAACCAAAGTATTAGGAACCAGCTTCAGTGTGAAACCCCATGGCAAAGAAGGAGACGTGACCGTTGAAGTCAGAACAGGCAAAGTATCCGTTTTTGCTCAGTCCGAGCCGAACCTGAAAGAAAAAATTGAGGATGCCGGATTTCACGGAATGATATTGAAACCAAATCAGCGGGTGATTTACGCCGGCAACAAGGTCAGAATGATAAAAACACTGGTGGAAAAACCTGAAATTGTCGTAGCAAAAGTACAAATCCCGGAATTCAATTTCGAAGACACACCGGCGAGCGAGGTTTTTGAAACATTAAGTGTCGCCTACGGCATTGACATCATTTATGATGCGGCACTGCTGAAAGACTGCCCGCTTACCGCGCGATTGGAAGGTCTCACACTCTACAACAAACTCGGTATCATTTGTAAAGCCGTGGAATCAAGCTACGAGATCGTTGACGAAAAAGTGATCATCCATAGTAAAGGCTGTAAAAACTAATCCATTCATTACTTAATCACCTTCCATTTAACTAAGAAACAGATAGTTTACCCAACCAACAAAAAAGAGCCGGCAATGTTCCAGCATCACCGGCTCCGTAATATCCCTGATAGGTTCGCGCCATACCTCCTGTGAAGGAGAAGGGATCGTTTTGCCAAATTTTCCAATCTCACAAAACAATCAAATTTATGAAAAAAACCTTTAAATACCGTAGGGTATTATTTTGGACGATGCGAATAACATTTATACAACTGGTACTTGCTACCTTTTTCATGGGTGCAGGTTATGCGCATGACGCCCGCGGCCAATCCCTTCTTTCACAAAAAATTACGATCAATGCCAGTGGCAGCGAAGTAAGAAAGATACTTACGCAACTTGAGAAACAAGTGGACGTGCGGTTTGTCTTCAGCTCGAAGATCATCAAATCCGCTCGCAAAGTGAACGTAAATGCCAGTAATAAGGCACTTTATGAAGTACTGGACGAGATCCTTACTCCACTGAACCTTGAATACGAAATTTCAGGCAAGATCATCATTCTAAAAAGACTGGAGACACCTGAAGCATTAGCCCCCTACGGCATCAGTGAGACTGAAAGGCAGGTTTCGGGGAAGATATCCGACGAAAATAATCAGCCGCTACCTGGCGTAAATGTGGTCATCAAAGGCACGCAAACAGGTACCACGACCGATGCCAGGGGTGCGTTTCAACTGAACATTGAAAACAATAATGTAATACTGGTGCTCAGCTTTGTCGGCTACAGTACCAAAGAAGTCCCCGTAGGCAACCTCAGTACCATAGAGGTGAGCATGACCCCGGAGGATAAATCACTGCAGGAAGTAGTGGTGGTGGGCTATGGTCAGGTCAAAAAAAGCGACCTCACAGGCTCAGTATCTACTATTCCGGTCGATGAAATAAAAAAAGTGGTAGTCACTTCCATGGACCAGGCTTTACAAGGGCGCGCGGCCGGTGTACACATCACGCAGAATTCCGGAGCACCTGGCGGGGCAACTACCATCCGTATACGTGGCGGTAATTCCATCCAGGGAGATAATGAACCGCTTTATGTAATTGACGGGATTCCCTTCAAAAACGACGCAACAAATAGCGGAGCAAACTTCAATGTACTGAGTACGCTGAACCCAAGCGACATTGAATCAATGACAATCCTGAAAGATGCCTCGTCGGCCGCCATCTATGGCTCAAGAGGAGCGAACGGCGTCGTGATCATTACGACAAAAAGAGGAAGAGCCGGCAGATCGAATGTTAGCCTGGATGCATTTTACGGGGTCCAGACTGTGCGTCGGAAGTACCCGGTATTGAATGCGAGAGAATACGCACAGTTTGTCAACGATGCCAATACCAACGAAGGCCGCCCCGCTATTTACACCCCGCAGCAGGTAGAAGCATTCGGTGAAGGAACTGACTGGCAGGACGAAATATTCCGAAGCGCACCGACCTACAATTACCAGCTTTCCATGAGCGGTGGTGATGAGAAAACGCAGTACGCGCTTTCCGGAGGATATTACAAACAGGGAGGTATCGTGACCAATTCGGATTTCGACCGCTACTCGTTCCGGGTAAACCTCGACCGCAAACTGACCAGTAAAATAAAGATAGGCAACAGCCTGACTGTAAACAGGACAGTGGCTAACCAGTCGCGTACCGACGGAAACCTCGGCAGCGCCGGCCTCGTGACCATGGCAGCCTTGCAGTTTCCTTCCATACTACCTGTTTATAATCCCGACGGAAGTTACCTGATGTTCCACCCTGCGCTGAACTTTACAGCTGACAATCCCGCAGCACTGGCCCGCGAGAGCAAGAACAGGAATACGGCATATCGCGTTTTTGGGAATGTCTTCGGGGACTACCAGATCATAGAAGGACTGAGCTTGCGGGTAGTGCTGGGCGTCGACGGCATCATGCAAAAACAAGATGTCTATCTCCCTCGGAGTGTTGCCAGCGGTTTGTCGCAGGGGGGCAGAGCAGATATCACCAACAATCAATCAGTTACATGGCTGAATGAAAACCTTTTGACCTACACCAAAAATTTCAATAAACTGCACAACCTGACGGTGCTGGTGGGTTACACTCAACAAGCCAATCGTACCGAAAATACTTATGCCGCCTCCCGGAACTTCGTCAATGACAACCTCGGCACCGGCAATATAGGTTCAGGATCTGTGGCTCTGGTACCCTCTTCCTCTATAGGTACCTGGGGGCTTGAGTCATACCTTGGTCGGGTCAATTACGATTTCAATGAAAAATATCTGCTCACGGCTTCTTTCAGAGCGGACGGCTCTTCACGCTTCGGAACCAACAAACGCTACGGTTTCTTCCCGTCTGTGGCTTTGGGATGGCGCATGTCAGAAGAATCATTTATCAAAAATATCCAGGCGATCAGCGAGCTGAAGCTGCGTGCGACGGTGGGTTCGACGGGAAATCAGGACAGGATCGGAAACTATCCTGCCTACTCTCTTCTCGGCACTCAGAACTATGTCTTTGGTAATAACGTAGCAACGGGCATAGGCCCCAACCAGATCGCCAATCCGGACCTGTCATGGGAAACCACGACCCAGTCGGACATTGGTATCGACCTGAGCTTGTTCAGAAACCGCATCAGTTTCACGGCGGACGCCTACATCAAACGTACCCGTGACCTGCTCCTGAACGTTACAGTACCCAGTACCTCCGGTTTTTCCAGCGCAATTCAAAACCTCGGAAAAGTTGAAAACAAAGGGATAGAGCTGAGTATTACTTCACAAAATATTGACGGCGCATTTAAATGGAAAACCGATTTCAACTATGCAGTCAATCGCAACAAAGTTCTGGACATCGGCGGAGCACCTCAGATTTTGGCCGGCAATGTGGCCAACATCGCTCAGAACGTCAACTCCGGCATCATACGTGTGGGAGAACCATTGGGTTCGTTCTATGGCTATGTAACCGACGGTCTTTATCAAACCACGCAGGAACTTGAGGCACTGATCGATGCCAACGCCCGCAAACCTGGTGACCGTAAGTACAAGGATCTGAATAACGACGGAAGGATAGACGACAGAGACCGTATGATCATTGGTCGTGCTCAGCCAAGATTTATAGGAGGTCTCAACAATACCTTCTCTTACAAGGGTCTCGAACTCACGGTGTTTTTCCAGGGCGTATTCGGGAACGAAATACTGAATGCCAACCGCTTTGAACTGGAGTACCTGAACGCAACGAACAACCAGAGCCGGGATATGCTTGACCGCTGGACACCCACCCATACGAATACCGACAT
>CAZAVR010000269.1:0-3615 GCA_964488435.1 uncultured Cytophagales bacterium
TGGCCAGCATCATGGCAGGGAATCCCCTTCTTGCCAGAACTAAAAGTCGAATAGATTTCTCTTGCATAAGTAGATAAGGATTGGTTTTCAGGAAAAATGTTATGTTAGCATACTATTTTTAGTGTAAATTTTACATAGTACTCTGCAAAGCTACAAAAGTACTATTCCCGGATACCTTAAAATATCATTAAGAAATTAAGAAATCTGAAACGCAGAAGATAAGTGCCTTATTTTCAGATATTTTGATTGAAAAATATCCTGCAACTGCCCGGCAAAAAATGTAGATCAAATCCTATAAAAGAGGGTTTTCATGCAAATACGGTAGCGTCCATGTGCTCGCGGAGATATTGCTTGGCCTTTACCAATTGGTTTTTGACGGTATTTTTTGAAATCCGGAGCATATCCGCTATTTCCTGGTAAGACTTTCCTTCCCGGATATTCAGCTCCAGGATTTCCTTTCTCTTCTTTGACAACCCGTCTACGGCCTCCTGCAGCTTAACCAGCTGGGTCTCTTTCTGATCCACATCCTCTGCATTCAGGATATCCATCCGCTCCATGTAATGCTTGCGGAGCACCTGGTTTTTCTCCATCTTTTTGAGATAATCGAAAGCCATATTCCGTAGACAAGTGAAAAGAAAGGAATGAAAATTAAGCTCCGGGTTAATCTGCTCTCTCTTCGCCCAGATTTTGATGAAAACATCCTGCATCAGGTTCTCAGCCTCTTCCTCGTCCTTGATTAGCGAATAGCAGAACTTCAGGGCAGGTATTCTATAAAAATTATAAATCTCAGTATAAGCTGACAGATCACCAAGAATCATTTTCCTTATAGTCAATTCATTTACAGAGGCCATAACCATAGCTTTTATATTCTAGTTAGATAAATGTCCAATCAAATTTGTCGTTTTCTCATCGGTTTATCAGCTTTTACCTCTCGGTTTCATTTCTATTTTTTCGCCGATATATCCTATTTATTGTTGTGAAAAATTATCGTACGCTTGCTAAAATGTGGCTATAAAATGGTTGGGATGATCAGGTCGGTAAACAGTGGGTTTACCACAGAATCAAGAGTTGATTTTAAAGGGTTTTGAAAATCTCTATTTTACTATTTCTATTTTCAATGGTAAATGTAGATAGATTACCTCTCTCAGAAGATCGCAAAGTACGTAAATATATCTTCATTTTGCGCAAATGGTTTTGTCGTTTAAAATTCAAAAGTGAAAACAACATCAACCTTCAAGGAAACCTACTCAGATCAGTAGTACTGATTACCTTTGATTCAGTATTCTAGTAAACCAGTACCGGGATTCGAGGTGAGCCCGTCAGAATATTATATCATAGAATTTACCGGACCAGTTCTCCCGACCTTGGCCATCCATGAAAATCAGTCAAATGAAACGCTATCTTCTCTCTCTGTTTATACTTTTTCAGACCCCTGCTTTTTCTCAGGATCCTGTCCTGAAAAGCATGCTCATTTTTCCCCTGCAGCCCCAACATACACACGGAAGCAGTATAGTTGCCCTGCCTAACGGAGATTTTCTGTGCGCCTGGTTTCAGGGAAGCGGAGAACGGAAATCGGACGATGTCAAAATCATGGGTGCACGGCTGAGAAAAGGGGCCAAAGAATGGGGAGAACCTTTCCTGATGGCGGACACGCCAGGCCTGCCGGATTGTAACCCGGTTTTGTTTCTGAATGAGAACAACAAACTGTTCCTGGTATGGATCGCCGTACAGGCCAACGAATGGGAACAGTCTGTACTTCGCTTCCGTACTTCTGTAAACTACAACCTGAATGCACCACCCGTCTGGAACTGGCAGGATAACATACTCCTCAAACCCAACAACAGGTTTGCCCGGGAGGTGGAAGAGAAGTTCAATGCATTGCCTGAATCAAATGCGGGATGGGCAGCCTACGCACCTACTTATGATTCTATGATCAAGGAGGCTGCAAAAGATGCCGTGAAGCGGAGCACGGGATGGATGACACGTATCAAGCCTTTGTTACTTGAAAACGGGAAAATAGTCCTGCCTCTCTACTCTGACGGTTTTAACCTGTCACTCATGGCTATCTCGGAAGACGACGGCGAAACCTGGAGACCAAGTCTCCCGCTCGTAGGGCGCGGCCCTATTCAACCGGCACTTGCCCGCCGAAAAAACGGAAATCTGGTTGCTTATATGCGTGACAGCGGCGATCCTCCCACCCGGGTGCAGATCAGCGAATCCGCAGACGGCGGCGAAAGCTGGTCGGCCAGTACCAAATCTTCCATTCCCAATACTGCCAGTGTAGAACTCCTTGTACTAAAGGATGGGCGCTGGGCTTTCCTGGGGAACGATATCGAAGACGGCAGGTACAGAATCAGCCTCTTCTTTTCCGATGATGAAGGTAAAAACTGGAATCAAAAGATCCGGCTGGAGGATCAGCCCGGTTCAGATGCAGGATTTTCTTATCCTTCCCTGATTCAATCCAAAGATGGCCTGCTTCATATCACGTATTCATACCATCTTGAAAAGGGAAAGAAATCTATCAAATACGTGGTAGTAGATCCGGAAAAAAAACATTAGAACAAAAACCAAAATTCCGGATGCAACGGCTTCCGGGAAATATTGACCCCCAATTCATTGTATATGAAAAATTACTTTCCCCATCAGGTGTTGGCTGTAGCCTCGCTGTTTGTCTACCTGCATGCTCCGGCACAAAAACCTGTTTATCAGGACGTGCCCTATCTCCAGGATTACAGTGTTAAATACTACCATGAAAAGTCCGGTGATGACCTGCTGCATGTGGCCGCGGATAGAAACGGCTCTATCAAGGTACTCTCGTCGAAGGATTTTCTGCACACAAGGGGAGGCGCTTTTCTCTATCCGGGCAGCCTTGCTTCCGACCAGACCTACCGTTTTCAGAAAGACAAAAAAACAGTGTCCCTAACCAGTTACCAGGATCAGCTGGTATACCTCTCCGACAAAGTCGTATTCAGTAATGCCTGGGCAGGCAAATTGCTCGCAGCACATCAGCTTCCCAATGCCAACCGCTTTGCCGGTGGGAAGGATTTTACCTTCCTGGTGTCAGATGGGAAGGCGCTGCACCTCGTAAAGGAAAATCAAATCCTTTGGAAAGGTCAGCTGAGCAACGTTAAAGACATTCGCTACGCCAAAACGAACGATACCTTTTATATATTGGACGAAAATGCACTCTACAGCTTTTCTCCGGCGACAAAAAACCTGAAAAAAATAGCCGGCGGAAACGACTTCACATCCTTTGACCTTACTGACAACGGCACCAGAGCATACATCGGCACTACCAAAGGTTACCTGGTATTCGATACCTCAAAAGGTACACAGGCAGGGACTATTCAAACAAAAGTCCCCGTTTCCAAAATCAGTGTGGTGCGCAATGTAAACGGACGAATCTGGTTCGGATCTTCTGAAGGTGCCTATGTTTTGAGAAGCGACGGGAAATACGACTACTATAACGGAGAAAGGTGGCTGCCGGGCAACCAGGTAAAGGATATAGCTCAGGGGCCTGATAAGTCGGTGCTCATCCTTACCGACAAAGGACTCGGACAGGTCGTCTTCAAATCCATGACTTTACACGACAAGGCCGTCTATTATGACAAACAG
>CAZAVR010000269.1:3625-5958 GCA_964488435.1 uncultured Cytophagales bacterium
ACGTTAAGCGGAATGAAAGACGGCGATCTGAGCACAGGATATCTAAGTGATTCGGACAACGACGGCCTATGGACCTCTATGTACCTGGGCGGTGAAGTGTTTCGTTATGCCGTGACCAAAAGTAAAGAAGCGCTTCAAAACTGCCGGGAGTCGCTCGATGCCATGGAGCGTTTGTATGACATCAATCCTGTCCCAGGCTTCCCCGCCAGGTCTTTTGAACGCAGCGGACATATCAAGCAACTTTCGGATCCCGAACGCTGGCAGCACGCTTCCGAAAAAGAGTGGGACTGGAAATCTACCACGAGCAGCGACGAGGTCATCGGGCATGTATTCGTATTCAGTGCCATGGCAGAGCTCGTGGATGATGCCGATCTGAAAAAACGCTCCGTGGCGCTTATCGATACCCTGATGAGTCATATCCTCCGAAATGACATGTATCTTATTGACTTTGACGGAAAGCCCACCCAATGGGGGCGCTGGAACCCGGAATATGTCAACAGTTTTCCTGTGGTGGTGGGAGACCGCAAGCTGAATTCCTCCAACATCGTGGCTATGCTGCAAACAGCTTATCACTTCACCAAAAAAGAGAAATACAAAAAGAAGGCTTTCGAACTCATGAATAAGCATGGCTACTTCGAAAACCTGATGCGGCCCATCAAAATAATCGGCTCGGCCCCCCAGGGAACAGGCGACCTCAGTGAGCTCCTTTCCGACGGCTGGAACCATTCCGACGATGAAATGTACTACATGGGTTATTGGGGTCTGTATCGCTACGCCTTCAATGATACCCTCAAAAGGCATTATAAAAAAGCGATCATTGACCACTGGGAAGCAGAGAGACCTGAAAGAGAAGGTTTATGGAACATCATGACCGCGCTGACAGGCACGCCCAATTTCGACCTGAACGAGGCGGTATGGTATCTGAAAGAACATCCCATGGATCTTATCGAATGGAATATAGCCAATAGCCACCGGGAAGATATTGAGCAACTGGCCCCTAATTTCAGAAAACAAACCACAAAAGAAGTCCTTCCGCCTGACGAAAGGCCCGTTCAACGTCACAATGCCAATATGTTCACGCTGGACCGGAACAAAGGGAACGGAAACGGAGAGAAAAGCGCGGGGGACATCTGGCTCCTTCCTTACTGGATGGGTCGCTATCTGGGCGTTATCAGCGCTCCTAAAGCAGGCGCTACCATTCGTTAAAAATCTTTATCTAACTGATTAACAATACATTAAATTTAACATTATAGACCAAGGTTAAATTTAATGTATTTTTTATTTGTAATAAGTCTAAATATAATAACTTTGTGCTGTGATAAAACTTGTCATAGTTATACTTTTAGCAACTGCCCGGACATAAGCGCACAATGAATACATTATATCAGATGTCGTTCCAGACCAATATCAGCAGTAGCCTGTCTATCCCGTCCGTAAACGACTGTCTTAACAGATTGGGGATCAAGTACTGGGATGTCGATTTTGCGGACCGGAAACTAACCTTACGGACTGATTTTACGGATTTCAAACGTATAAAGCATGCGATGGCTAAAGTAGGCGTGGTATGTAAAATAATAAGCATGTACAAGATCGACCCTGGTCAAAACAGCTAGAATGGTATTTAACCGGAAAATCGTATGGGCCTTGAAAAAATAAAACAAATACTTGCCCTGGAACTCGAAAAACGAGGGCTCCGGAAAACCACAGAAAGATTTACCATTCTGGAGGCCATTTATAATCGTGACGATCATTTTGATGTAGAGGATCTATATGAAAATTTACGCAAAATGAACTTTCATGTAAGCAGGGCCACGGTTTACAACACCCTTGATGTACTGGTAGAAAGCGGACTGGTAAGGAAACACCGGTTCAACGGCGACGGTGCCCTTTTTGAAAAGGCACTGGGCTTTCGTCAGCACGGACACCTGGTATGTATAGAATGCCATCAGATCAAGGAGTTTTGTGATCCCAGGTTGCAGGCCATACAGGACAATGTCGGACAGGCCCTGGGTTTCCATATCACCGACCAGGCCTTGGTTTTTTATGGTCACTGCAGTGGTACCACTTGTGGTAATAAGCATGAAGAAGAAGAAGGTGTCGGCTCGTCGAAAGTTTAGTATCTGACAAGAATACACATAAAATCAGTCATTTTGTAAAATCTGGCCTGAATATAAAAATACAATTTCGCAGTTGTGTAATTGGTTAACAATGAGTAGTAACACAGACCTCTTCCGGTTTCGGGAGAGGTTCTTTTGTTTTTCAACGGCTGAATGCCCTCGCTGGCGCTGGTTTATAACCAGTGCCGTGATTATAAAACCATTAAGATCCCGGTT
>CAZAVR010000270.1:0-5947 GCA_964488435.1 uncultured Cytophagales bacterium
TAGCCAAAGAAATTGAGTTGAAGGATCCTTTTGAAAACATGGGTGCCCAGCTTGTAAAAGAGGTAGCCTCCAAAACAGCTGACTCTGCAGGTGATGGTACGACCACCGCTACAGTTTTGGCGCAGGCCATCTACTCCATAGGAGTGAAAAACGTAGCCGCTGGTGCTAATCCTATGGACCTGAAACGCGGTATCGACAAAGCCGTTGGCGTGGTCGTTAAAGATCTTGAAGAGCAGAAGAAAAATATCTCCACTTCTAAAGAAATTGCTCAGGTAGCCACTATTTCCGCTAACCATGACGAAGAAATCGGTAACATGATTGCCGAAGCCATGGAAAAAGTAGGTAAAGAAGGTGTCATCACCGTCGAAGAAGCACGTGGAACCGAAACAGAAGTTAAAACTGTGGAAGGTATGCAATTTGACCGTGGCTATCTTTCTCCTTACTTCGTGACCAACACGGAGAAAATGGAAGTTGAAATGGAGCGTCCATACATCCTTATCTCCGAGAAGAAAGTTTCTTCCATGAAAGAACTTCTTCCTGTACTGGAGCAGGTGGCGCAAACCGGCCGTCCTTTGCTTATCATCGCTGAAGATGTGGACGGAGAAGCATTGGCTACGCTTGTAGTTAACAAAATCCGTGGCGCATTGAAAGTGGCAGCTGTTAAAGCTCCTGGTTTCGGTGACCGTCGTAAGGCTATGCTCGAAGATATCGCAATACTTACAGGTGGTACTGTGATCAGTGAAGAGCGTGGCTTCAAACTGGAAAGCGCGACGCTTGACTACCTTGGAAGCAGCGAAAAACTTATCGTTGACAAAGACAATTCTACCATTGTAAACGGTGCCGGCAACAGCGAAGATATCAAAGGCCGCGTTAACCAGATCAAAGCTCAGATCGAAAATACTACTTCTGACTACGATCGTGAAAAACTTCAGGAGCGTCTTGCCAAACTTTCAGGTGGTGTAGCGATTCTTTATATCGGTGCAGCTACTGAAGTGGAAATGAAAGAGAAAAAAGACCGTGTTGATGATGCTTTGCACGCAACCCGTGCTGCTGTGGAAGAAGGTGTGGTAGCCGGTGGGGGTATTGCCCTTATCCGCGCGAGTGCCGCTTTGGAAGGTCTTAAAGGCAGAAACGAAGACGAAACTACAGGTATCAACATTATCCGTGTCGCCCTGGAAGCTCCTCTCCGTACCATTGTGGCCAATGCCGGCGGCGAAGGCTCTGTAGTGGTTCAGAAAGTGAAAGAAGGAAAAGGTGGATTTGGTTACAATGCCAAAGACAATACCTACGAAGATCTTTTGGAAGCAGGTATTATCGATCCGAAGAAAGTATCTCGTCTTGCATTGGAAAATGCAGCATCTATCGCAGGACTTCTGCTGACCACAGAGTGTCTGATCGCTGATGATCCTGAAGAAGATAAAGCGCCTGCTATGCCTCACGGCGGCGGCGGAATGGGTGGAATGATGTAGTATCATCCCCGTTCATAGAATTAAAAAAAGAGGCTGTCGCAGTGACAGCCTCTTTTTTTTTGAGGGGCTTGAACACCGTCATGTCGACAGTAGCCAAGTGGTCATGTCGACCGCAGCGGAGACCGTCATGTCGACCGCAGCGGAGACATCCCATTCATTCTGCACCGCCCGCAACCCCTACCTGGCTTCCCAGAATCCTCAACCGATGCTGCTGTCCCCACCTTTCCATCGCATCCAGGACCTCCGACAAGGTCTCGCTGTAAGGTGTAAGGGCATACTCTACCGTTACCGGGCGCGTATCACACACGGTACGGCTAACCAATCCGTTCATCTCAAGCTCGTGAAGCTCTTTAGACAAAATCCTTGGTGAAATAGTCGCCTCTCTTGATAACTCCCTGAAACGCTTCTTTCCGCTTCGAAGTACAATAAGCAAAACGAGCTTCCATTTCCCACCCACTACGTCCAGCGTGTCCCTGACCGCCATGCGGGCTTTCTTGCATGATTCTTGCGTATGTATGGTATCCATTTTGTAATCGGTATCCTTTATGTAACAGATAACAAATCTACACTATGTTACCATAATTTTGCAATAAACAAAACAAAGAAATATGAAAACTGAAAGACTAATGCATATCGCCGGATGGACGCTGGCGATATTGCTGGGCGCGCTGCTGACGATGAGCGCCTTCATGAAAATTACGCAGGATGAATCAGCTGTGGCACAAGCTGCCGGCATTGGCATAGATGCAGCTACCTACAGACTCGTTGGTATCGTCGAGATTGTGGCTCTGGCTCTGTTTCTCATTCCACGAACGGGCATCCTCGGCACGCTGTTGCTCATTGCTTACATGGGTGGCGCGATCATGACACATGTGCAACACCAGCAGCCTGTCGCTATTGCTGTCACTGTACAGGCCATCCTCTGGATCTCGGCCACCCTCCGTTTTCCGGAGCTGAGACAAAGATTGTTAGGCGTGAAGATTCCCTGGTAAAAAACCTCCCAAAGTTACTCTTTTCCAGATCATGCCTTATCTTAACGATCTTCAGGAAGAAATGAAGTGGCTCATCAGACCCGTGCAGTACCTCATCAGCGATTACGGATTCGTCAGACGGGGTACTGCCAGGTTTGCAAAAGACAATTCAACGAAAATCCTTCCTGAGAATTTTCTTTTGCCTAACTTTAGCGGGATCAACAGACAGGCTTTTATTTCGGGTGAAAACCAGTCAGCATTCCAATCAAAACTTCAGGCATCTGAAAATAAACCCTTTATCAACGGCACAATATGGAACAAGGCGATGTAAACTGGCAACCTCAACATCTTGAAAACGAACGGATCCGACTGGCTCCACTTACAGCATCACACTTTGAAGATCTTTTCAAAATCGCTTCCGATCCGCAAATATGGGCACAGCACCCTGCCAGGGAACGATACAAGAAAGACGTGTTCAGAAATTTTTTTGACGGTGCCCTACAAAGCGGTACTGCCTTCGTGATCATCGACCAAGCCACCGGCCGGATAGCAGGTTCCACACGTTACTATGACTACCGCCCTGATGTTCCAAGTATCGCTATAGGATATACTTTCCTGGGCAGATCTTACTGGGGAGGCCAGTATAACCAGGCCTCCAAAAGGCTCCTTATAGATTATGCTTTTCAGTATGTGGACAAAGTTTATTTCCACATTGGCTCGGACAACATACGGTCACAGACGGCCATATCAAGAACTGGTGCCCGCAAGGTAGGTGAAGTCCATTTTGAGGTTCACGGGTCTATGGTGCCTCACTATGAATATGTCGTAGAAAAGACGCAGGAAGAGGAAAACTAAAAAGAGCATCACCCGGGCTTCCCAAAGTCAATGCAGTGGGTCTTATGACGCCAGCCAGAGCTATGCAGGAACTTCGGTTTTGTGCTGAAGACCCACCACAGGCTTCCATCTTTTATGTGACCAAAGCCAATAAGGAGGAGACTTCTGTATGTTTTCTTCCAACAATTGGTAATAAATAGAAGTAACCTCCATCGGCGGGCAGTTGGTGACCTCCTCTGTAATCATACGAAATGTAAAATCGTAATGAAACCGGGCCCTTTTTATACATTCAAGAAATACCACAGTAGCCCCAGAGGCGGAGGCCAACCTCTCCGCCCCCATTTGAACCTGGGTAGGTTGTTGCAGAAAATGAACAAAATGCCCGGTACCGCCTGGGGCCGGACGCTGATCAGCTATGACAACCACCAGGGAGGGTTCTTCCTTTTTCAATACAGAGAGAGCGCCGCGAAAAAAGTATTTCTTCTTAATCAGCACAACTCCAAATACCGATCTCAGCTTAAGCATTAATCGATCTATCACTTTGTTGGAAAGCGGTGTGTACGCAGTGTAGGTTCTGAAGCTCTGTACCTCTGGAAGGTTGATGAGATACTCCCAGTTTCCGCAGTGTGACGCGAACACTATGACTTTGCTCGCCTGGCCATGTAACCTTTTCAGAAGGTCTATATTTGTATAATTAGCCAGCTTTTCTCTCGTCCCACTGTCTACCGCAATAAAAAGCAAAGGCTCAACTACCAGATCCCCAAGGTGCTTATAGTATCGACGTGCAAGATCCTCTGTTTCTTTTTTACTTATACCAGGAAAAGCCTTTGAAATATTAGAGATAACTACAGTATACCTATACTTAAAAACGCGAAAAACCAGCAGGTAGACGAGAAATGAAAACCCGGATGCTACAAATATCAGGAACTTTACCCGATAGCCATAAGCCCTGGTTTGACGTTTCATAATACTAATCTCATTTATAAGCAGTTAAATTTGCGCCTGGCTAAGTCTGAACTAAAGCAAATCGGTCACTCGGCCAGATAAATTCATTGCGTGTTGGAAGCTCCGGCACCGACCCGGAAAACATATTATATTCATCGGTAAATATGCGCATATTAAGCCAATCAAAAAAACTTTTCATGCCCGGCCATTTTCATTCCGGGATATCAGATCGGATTACCTGCTTTGATACAACCTGTACTTCTCGTTCAGTGCTGCGGACGAAGCTCACAGAAGAATATCCCGAAATTCAAAACTTTACCTTCATGTGAAAAATACCTGCCCTCACGTGAATATAAACCTTATTCATGCAGACATCTTGGTCATTGGCGAAAATTCTTATTCCTTTGCACAAGACACTCCGAATATCTCTTGTATTCGGAACGCTGCCCTCTCTATGAAATGTTCGTATTGGCTTAACCGGCTGAACGTAACGAAAGTTAGATAGTAAATAATCAAACGTTTTAGTAACCTCTTCCCTTCTTTAGAATAGTGACCGGCATATATCACTCCATTTTCTAATCCGCTTTTCCTGATCGCATCGTTCGACAAATAAAGATGACGCGATTAGGAAAAGTCATTATTTATTACTAACTTAGTAAGATGGGGCTGATTGAACCTGGCAGCGTGCATAAGACAAAAGCCATGCTTCATGCAAAAAACTTACATCAATATGCCATTAACCGGCTGCAACGCAGGAGGCAATTCGGTATCACCCAGCATTTCTCTGAGATCAATTTCTATATTACGGCTGATCTGGGTAATAGAAACATCATTGGCACCACCTTCGAAAGGATTCTCTGTGCTCTCCCCCACCTGTTCCAGCACCATGAATACCCATCCCAGAACTATACTGAATGGTACAGTGAGCCAGATAGCCAAATCACCGTGACGCTCTGTAAACTTCGCAAATTCGCCCAGAAACCCCAGTGGAATCAATACGGCAAGGATCTCGGTAAAATAGAGATTGATACTTGAAAACTGACGGGGATAAGGAAAATTTTTGATTCGTTCACATTTCCCTTGCTGATCATAGAGATCCTTCAATTGATTTTCAAGAGCCGCATAATAATAATCCTTGATGAGTCCCTTTTTGTTCAACTCCTTCAGGCAGGCAGACTGACGTGCCAGGATCTGTGTTGCCCTGTTTTTGGTTGAGAGTATATACTTACGTTCCTCGTCTGAGAGAAATGGCTCCAGCTCCTCTGCAAGGGTCGTCTCCCACTCCGGTACCTTATAATGGCGCAGATACTCCAGGTTATAGCTCTTTGTCTTTACATTTTCCCAAGACTTTACCTCCCGCAACTGAAACCTGAGGGCTGTTAACCAGGCCATGTGCCTGTAAATGATTTCCCGGTGCAGCGCCTTCTCCTCGGTTTCCTCTTCAGATCTGACAAAATCCCTGACCATCACACCCCAGCTGCGGCTGCTGTTTATAATGGCACCGTATATCTGCCTTGCTTCCCACAGCCGGCTATAGGTTTGCGTATTCTTAAAACCAGAAATAAACGCAGTAGCTGTACCAACAAGGGCCACCGGAACCCAGGGAATGGCCAGCCACCCCCATCCCAAAAAATAAAAGAGACACGTAGATGCGATGCTTAAAAACAACATTTTATAAATCTTCTTCCGTGTCCAGGGAATAAAATGCCGAAGTCTGTAATGGCTGGA
>CAZAVR010000271.1:0-5899 GCA_964488435.1 uncultured Cytophagales bacterium
AGAACGATGATGTTGGTGAGTTTACTTGCGGTGGTTTCCGCATTGACTTTCCGCGGTGAGAGGCAAATATCCGGAATAGTGACGAGTGCGGAAGACGGAACTCCTCTCAAAGGTGTCCGGGTGGCGGTCTTCGGCGCAGGGGCGAGTACCCAGACTGATGTGCAGGGGAAATACAGTATTGCATGGCCTGCCTCAGCAAAAAAACTGGTATTCAGCTGTATTGGTTTTTTATCGCATGAAGTTGAAGTAGGAGGGCGTTCCGTGCTGAATGTCAGCTTAAAAAAGGACGGTGCCGCGTTAAGCGAAGTGGTCGTTTTGGGATATTCAGCCCAACAGAAAGCAGCATTCGTCGAGAGGGTCAGAGGAGAATTCAACACAGAAAATTATAAGCCCATTCAGGAAACGGGCTTTCAGCTGGCTGCGCAAACCCCCTTGACTACTTTTTCGGCAGATGTGGATAGGGCAGCGTATAGCAATGTTCGCCGGTTTATCAACAGCGGCCGGCTTCCACCCGTAGATGCAGTCAGAATAGAGGAGATGATCAATTACTTCGATTACGATTATCAGCAGCCCACAGGGAAGCACCCATTGTCGGTAACCACCGAACTCACGGATTCACCGTGGAACAAAGGGCTCAAACTTCTACATATCGGTGTGAAGGCAAGAGAAGTTTCCGCCGAAGCATTACCGGCCTCCAACCTGGTTTTTCTGATTGATGTGTCGGGGTCTATGATGCAGGAGAATAAATTGCCATTGCTTGTGAGGTCATTTAAACTCCTGGTAGACCAGCTGAGAAGCCAGGACAGGGTTTCGATTGTTGTATACGCCGGAGCCGCGGGTGTGGTACTTCCTCCAACACCAGGTGACGAGAGAAAAACCATCATGGATGCATTGGGAAAGCTGCAGGCAGGAGGCTCGACGGCTGGAGCTGCAGGTATTCAACTGGCCTATAACCTTGCCGGGGAGAATTTCATCAAGCAGGGAAACAACCGTGTGATACTGGCCACGGACGGTGATTTCAACGTAGGCGTGTCAAGTGAAGGCGGGCTGCAACGTCTTATAGAGGAGAAAAGAGAGAGCGGTATATTCCTGAGTGTACTGGGATTCGGAACGGGAAATTACAAAGACAGCCATGCCGAAACCCTTGCCGACAAGGGGAATGGTAACTATGCCTACATTGATAATATACAGGAAGCCCGGAAGGTGCTGGTACATGAATTTGGCGGTACGCTTTTTACCGTCGCATCGGACGTGAAATTCCAGATTGAGTTTAATCCGGTACATGTGAGTGCATACCGACTGATCGGCTATGAAAACAGGGCGATGAAAAACGAGGAATTTAATGATGATAAAAAAGACGCGGGGGATATTGGAAGCGGACATACCGTTACTGCGATTTATGAACTGATCCCGGCAGGCGTGAAAACAGCCTATCTTCCGGACGTAGACCCGCTTAAATACAGCAAAAAGGCTCCGGGGGCCATATCCGACGAGTTGCTGACGTTGAAAATACGTTACAAAAATCCAGGAGGGACCACAAGTGAACTGATGGAGCAGCCTGTCAAAAACACTTCCCGGAGCATTGCCGGCTGTAGCTCGGATTTCCGTTTCGCTATGGCTGTGGCAGAGTTTGGTTTGCTACTCAGGAATTCAGAATACAAAGGTTCGGCCGATTTTGACAGGGTGATCGCCCGCGCCAGGGAAACGCTTGGTTCCGATGGAGAGGGATACCGGTCCGAATTTGTTCAACTGGTAAAAGTGGCAAAGGTCATGCAAAGAAACGAGGGAGTCGCAGGGAAGGAATGACACGCTCCCGGCGGTCACTACAGAAGGTTCTTTCTCATGACGGGATTTTAGCCTCTAATTCGGGGGAAAGGACAAATACACCACCGTCAATTCAGAAAAATTGTGAACTTTGCGGATTCAGATCATGAATCCGCATTTTTTTGATGAGTATAGACCAGATTTTTGAAAAGTTCAGTTCCCTGAGGGTTTTGGTAGTGGGAGATGTGATGCTCGATGCCTACGTATGGGGTAAGGTAGATCGCATTTCGCCGGAAGCACCGGTTCCGGTGGTACATGTTCAGAAACGGGAATTTCGTTTGGGCGGAGCCGGGAATGTACTGCTTAATGTACAAAGTCTGGGCGCAGAGGCGATCATCTGTTCTGTGATAGGGGATGATGCACCCGGAGCACTTCTGGAAGAGGAGTTGAAAGCCAGGGGTTTAAGCTGCGAGGGACTTATTAAAACAGCCGAACGCACAACGACCATTAAAGAACGGATCATCGCGAGCGCTCAACAGGTGGTCCGGATTGACACCGAGACGGATCTCCCGGTTTCGGATGCGGAAACACGTTTGCTGATTGACAAGGTGAACAGTCTGATTCCCTCCTGCGACGTCGTGATATTTGAAGACTATGACAAAGGCGTGCTCACAGCGGCATCCATTGCTGAAATTACAGCTTTTGCTAACGAGAATGGCGTCCCGACTGTCGTTGATCCTAAAAAGAGAAATTTCCTGTCCTATCGTAATGTTACCCTTTTCAAGCCTAATCTTAAAGAATTGAGGGAAGGGCTGGCCGTCAGTGTGAAGCCCGATAGCAAGGAGGATATACAATCTGCTGTTGCACAGTTAAAAGGCGCAATGGGAATCAAAGGCGCGCTGATCACGCTTTCCGAATGGGGCGTGTTCATAGAGTACAAAGAAGAAGCCCATCAGTTGCCTGCCCATCGTCGTCATATTGCAGATGTCTCAGGTGCAGGAGATACCGTGATCAGTATCGCTGCCCTTTGCGTTGCGCTGGATCTTTCTCCGCGCTACATAGCCGGAATTGCCAATTTGGGCGGAGGCCTGGTCTGTGAATCTGTGGGTGTGGTACCTGTCAGCAGAGAGCTATTGCTGGAAGAGTCTAAAAGAGCGGGTTATATCTGATCCGTTTGCTTACCGTATCGGAGATTGAGGTAACTGGTACTGAGTACCGGACTTGAAAAAAGGTTATCTTTAAAAGTTATGGAATATTTCTGACATTACCAAATTTTGCGAAACATTTTTGTTACGTTGATCAGCCGGTTTTCAATTTCCCGGTTGATTTCAGGAGGTCGGAATAACCCCGGTACCGACTCTACTTGCCCCAATTAGTGATGTACGTGGTGAAAAGACTCTGAATAAAAGCTGTCTCCGGGTAAATCCCTCTGCCAATGGTCTTTTCCCCTACTTGTCGGACAGGCATGACCTGCTTGTTAGAGCTTGTGGTAAAAACTTCATCAGCTTCCTCCATCTCACTGAGCGATACGGGTCTTATCTCTATGTGATAGTGCGGCTTCGCCAGTTCAAGAATCACCTTACGGGTTACACCATGCAGGATATTCAAGTCCGGTGTTATGAGCGTCTTGCCTTTGATGATAAAAAGGTTGCTTCTTGTAAATTCACTCACCGTGCCGTTGTGATGAAACAATAAATCCTGGGCATCCTGCTTTTCAAGTTCATCTGCCATGAGTATCAGGTGAATGTAACTGGTGATTTTGGCCTCCGGCAGATCCCGCACGTAGGGATAAGGAATCGCTTTGATTCCCTTGACGCGGAAATCTGCAGGTGGATGCGGCACGGGTTCAGTCCGGATCAGGAAGTTGGGCGCGCTCACTGTCACACTGTCGGCTGCGTAGCCGCCTGTGAGCATAAGCCGGAAAGATACATCAGCTTCTCCACTCATTTCGTGCAGTTTTATGAGTATAGCGGCTGTTTCGTCCTTGCTTTGAGGTAGCCTGAGTTTTAAAAGGGCTGCAGAGCGTTCAAAGCGCTGCCAGTAGTCATCCCATCTGAATACTTTGCCGTTGTAAGTTCTGAAATAGTCGAAGAGCCCATATCCGCGCAAAAGGCTAAGGTCGTTAGAAGCGAGTACCGGTGTATCGACGGGGATAAACCCGCCGTTGAAATAGGAATAGTAAGACATATTTTTACTTTGATAGTAGAATCGTTAATTTTTAATAGCCCTGACCACCTCTCTCTTTCTCCCGGGCCCCGGATGTTTCTCGACGGTGAAGCCTGCCTGTTGCAGCGCTCTTCTCACTATTCCTTTAGACGAGTAAGTGACGAGAATACCCCCTGGTTCTGTGAAAGAAGCTATTCGGGAAAATATTTCCTCCGTCCATAATTCAGGTTGTGCGTTCGGGGAAAATGCGTCAAAAAAGATAAGGTCGAAGCGTTGCTGTGTATGAAAGTGCTCCAGAAACTGTTTTTCTTTCCTGAACGAAAAAAAAGAAGACAGCGGAACATCTTCACCCCAGGGAGATTGATGCAACAGAGGAAACTCCGGTTTACCTGTTATCTCACCAAAATTAAGTGATGCATGTTCAATATCTGTAACCGGGTAAGCTTCCAGTCCTGTGTAATGCACAGGAAATCCGGTCTCATCAGCAAGTTTCCACGCCAGAAGTGCGTTAAGGCCAGTGCCGAAGCCCATTTCAAATATCCTTAGCGGTACGGGAAAGTTCGTTGGCTGTCTGGCTGTGTCAAGTAACGGCTTCAAACCTAATCCCATAAAAATATGTTCGGATTCAGTGAGCGCCCCTCCTGAGGAGTGATACATTTGATTGAGTGCTCTGCTGACTAAAGAGGACGAGCCGTCTGCAGTAATAAGGATGTGTTCTTTGTCGGGGGTCTCCAAGAGGTTTCTTCTATAATATAGGATAATCTTAACAGTCTGATATTCCAGCGCCGGGAACGACATTTTCAGTGTTTTTCATCTCATTGGGCAGGAGTGGTACAATATTGACAAAAAAGAATATTCTCCGTAAAACGATGGGCTTTTTTTATAATTTTGTGCCTTTCTTTTGAAATGACCATTCCTGTATAACATGATTGTACCGGGAATGCCAGGAACAGACTTTAATTGAATATGGCAAAAATAGTAACTTTCGGGGAAGTATTGATGCGGCTGAGCACAAGTGGTTTCGGCCGGTTTGAACAAGCCAGACAGTTTGATGTGACTTACGCGGGGGGTGAGGCAAATGTAGCGGCCGCACTTGCGTACTGGGGGCACCAGACTGCACACGTTACGCGCTTTCCTGATACGGCAATAGGAAGGACGGCTGCTCAAAGCCTCCGGTTTCATGGGGTTGATATTTCTCATATTTTATATGGAGGCGAACGTATCGCTGTGTATTTCCTTGAGACAGGGGCTGCGCTGCGTTCAAGTCAGATCGTTTATGATCGTTACCACTCTTCCTTTGCAGAACAGATACCGACCGAATTTGATTGGGAAACTATTCTGGACGGGGCTGACTGGTTTCACTGGGCAGGTATTACCCCTGCTTTGTCGCAAGCCGCTGCGGACGGATTGGCATTGGGGATAAAAAAAGCAAAGGAAAGGGGAGTTACTGTTTCCGGGGATATTTTTTACAGGTCTAACCTGTGGAAGTACGGTAAGAAACCCTCAGAGATCTTGCCATCTCTTACAGAAGGAACGGATGTGGTGATTGCCAATAAGGAGAATATCCGGGATATTTATGGTATTCATAGCGAGACCTTCGAAGAGGCTTGTGCAAAACTCAAGGCTGCTTTCCCGCATATACAGAAAGTGGTGGATACCAGGCGTACTTCCCTGAGTGCAACCCATAACCTTCTAAGGGCATACATGTGGGACGGAGAGAAAACGCTGGAAACGCAGGACATTGATATCAATCCGATCGTTGACAGGATCGGAGGAGGAGATGCATTTATTGCAGGGCTCATTCACGGGCTTATCTCTTTCAATGACGAGCAGCGGGCGTTGGAATTCGGAGTGGCTGCATCGGCATTAAAACATACAATAGAAGGCGACGCGCTGATTTCGACCGAAGATGAGGTGGAGCAAATCAGGAATGGGGATGTTTCAGGAAGGGTCAGACGCTAAAAAACAA
>CAZAVR010000272.1:0-5895 GCA_964488435.1 uncultured Cytophagales bacterium
GGGAGGCCGGGGCAAAACGGATCGATTCTTATCAGAGGGCCCAGGTCATTGAGTGGAGGGAATAATCCGTTGATTATTGTAGACGGCATTTTTTTCAACGGAGGAATTCAGGATATAAACCCCAATGACATTGAGTCGATGGAAATATTAAAAGACGCCAGCGCGGCGGCCATCTATGGGGCACGCGCAGCAAACGGCGTCGTCCTGATCACTTCCAAACAGGGCACTACCGAAAAGCCGACTATCCGTTTAAACGCCTTTGCCGGACTCTCCGAAAGGGCCCGTAAAGTTAAATTGCTGACCCCCGAAAGGTACATGGAAAGGATGCGCGACTACAACAGGCAGGCGGGATTGCCCTGGGAGCAACCTTCCGATTACCTGTACGCTTCAGAAATTGCAAATATGGAAGCCGGGAGAATCAACGACCATTGGGATGTGGTTTCTCAGCAGGGAAAAATAAGCTCCTATGATCTCAGCATATCCGGAAAATCGAGCAAAACAAACTACTATATTTCCGCCGCGTGGGTAGACGAAAAGGGTATCTTTCTAAACGACCAGATGAAGCGTCTGTCGTTCAGGACCAACATCGAAAACCAGGTTGCCCCGTGGCTGACTGTCGGAACGACCTCCACATTTATCCGTCGCGACCACTCCGGGGCAACACCGGCCCAATCCAGCAATATCCATCCTTTCTCCACTCTGTTTTATGAAGACGGTGATCCTCAGCAGTATATGCTGCCGGAAGATCAGGTCAGCCAGGTAAGCCCGATCTATACAGCCCTGATGACGACCAGAGAAAATATTATCAGCAACCTGTTTTCCAATTTTTATGCTACTTTAAAGCTGCCTTCGGTACCGGGGCTTTCCTTTCGTGTGAATTTCTCCCCAAACTACCGCTGGGATCACGAGTACAAATTCTTCCGGCAGAACAAACACATCTCGCTGTCTACTACAAACTCCAGTAAGTTTAACCGCCAGGATTTTGATTGGATGCTCGAAAATATCCTTACCTACAAAGGCCAGATCAACGAAGACAACCTATTTGATGTAACCCTTCTCTACGGACGCAACCATACGTCCCAGGAGTCTACGACTTCCGCTGCGAGTCAGTTTGCATCCGAAATCCTGGGATGGAACGGGTTTGGATTGGGGAGCCTCTACAACGTCACTACTACAGCGATAAAAACGGAGGGTGTTTCTTATATGTTCCGTTTGAACTATCACCTGAAGCAGAAGTACCTGCTTACTTTTACCGTTCGTCGCGACGGCAGCTCCGTTTTCTCAGACCGCAATAAATATGCTTTGTTCCCCTCCGGCGCTCTTTCATGGATAGTTTCCGACGAGCCGTTTCTGAATGATTCAGGAATTCTGGATATGCTGAAACTGCGGGTCTCGTATGGCGCGGTCGGAAACCAGGCTATCAGCCCCTATCAATCGCTTAGCGCCTCGGCCATTACCCGCTACGTGTTCGGCGACGGGGGTACTACGTCCATCGGTATTTATCCTAACCGGATGTCCAACTCAAACCTGAAATGGGAGACCACCTACACTGCCAATGCCGCCGTCGACTTTGAAATATTAAAAGGACGGATAGGGGGCACCATAGAAGTCTATTCCATGAATACCAAAAACCTGCTTGTCCAGCGCTCTCTCCCCACCATGACCGGATACAACTCCGTATGGACCAACCTGGGCGCTACCAATAACCGGGGCTTCGAACTCTCACTGAATACGGGGAACGTCAGAAGCGGAAAATTCGAATGGAACAGCGGCTTCATACTCTCGGCCAACCGCAACAAAATAGTAAAGCTCTACGGGTCTGACACAGACGGAGACGGGAGGGAAGACGACGATGTCGGCAACAAGTGGTTCATTGGAAAACCGATCAGCGTTGCCTATGACTATGTTTTTGATGGTATCTACCAGGAAGGAGACGGGTTCCCGACAGGTTACAAAGCGGGAGATGTACGAATGAAGGACCTGGATGGCGACGGCAGAATCACCCCGGGCGAAGACCGCGGCATTATCGGAGAAACCGGGCAACCAAGGTTACGGTGGAGTATTAACAACACGCTAAAATACGGAAACCTGACGCTTTCAGTATTCGTAAATTCCATGCAGGGATGGATAGGAAGCATGGACCTGGCGGGCAACTCACTTCAAAACGACCGTAACTTTAACAGGATCGATTACGGCTGGTGGACTCCCGAAAACAAATCAAACCAAATGCCGTCGCTCTTATATACAAACCCTCTCGGGCACGGATATTACGTAACCAGGAGCTTTGTACGCCTGCAGGATGTTTCACTTACCTACGACCTTCCCAAATCATTGATAAGCAAAGCGTCCCTATCTAATTGCCGGGTGTTCGTGAGCGGTAAAAACCTGGCAACACTGACAAAATGGCCCGGAGCCGACCCTGAAAGCGGTGCGGATCAGAACGGGATCCCCCTTTCCAGAACGGTTACAGTCGGGTTTAATCTTGGATTTTAATTTAATATGAAAATGAGTATGCAATATAAATTTGTTTTCGGTGGCAAGGGAAATGCAAGCCTCGCGGTAATCCTGCTATCGCTGCTGCTATTTGCTTCGTGTGATGACAAATACCTGGACGAAAAGCCCCTCGACTTTCTTAGCTCGGAAAACGTGCTGACCTCCAAAGCAGGCTTCGACAACTATCTCATTGCACTGTACGACGCCGCCAGGTCAGAACTAAACCGGATAGACTATAACGACGGGTATATAAACCTTCAGCAGGGGACGGACGTCGCCTGTAACGGTGAGCTGGCATTGATCAATTATGGCAACTGGGTCACTTATCTCACGCCGGCGAGAGCTGTTGTTGCCGGCTACTGGAACTGGGCATATATCGACATGCTGATGCGCGCGAACACCATCATTGTATATGCCAATAAACCGGAACTCAGCAACATCTGGGCCAACGAAGCAGAAAAAAATGCGACCATCGCAGAAGCGAAATTTTTCCGTGCATATACGCACAACTTTCTTGCCAATCTATACGGCGGTGTCCCGATCGCCGATACAATCTACTCGGGCCCAAAAACCGATTTTATAAGAGCTACGCGAAACGAAGTCTTTGACTTTGTACGGCAGGATCTGGAATTTGCCTCGCAATGGCTGCCTGCGACGGTCGAAAAAAGCAGGGAAGGAAGAATTGTAAAAGCAGCAGCAGACCATTTGCTTTCAGAAGTATATATCAGCCTGGGACAATACGACAAGGCCGTCGAGAGCGCATCGAGGATTATCGACTCCGGCCTATATAAACTGATGACCAACAGATTCGGGTCCGAGAAGGATTTGCCGGGAGATTATTATTCCGATATATTCCGTCCCGGAAACCAGAATCGGAGCTCCGGGAACCTGGAAACCATCTATGTATGGCAAATCGAAAACCAAACCCCCGGAGGGCAGGGCGGAGCAAACGAAGCGGGAAATCCTACCCTTCGCTACTGGAGCCCGTTTTATGTAAACGTGAAAGACCCCGCCGGCTTTAACCAGGTTGTGGTCGATAGCCTCGGGCGCGGTGTGGCCGGTATCCGGGCAACTAATTACTTCTTCTACGATATCTGGAAAGACAACTGGCACAACGATATTCGCAACTCTTTCTACAATATCAGAAGAACTCATTATTATAATAATCCCGCTTCCCCATGGTTCGGTAAAATGATCGAAGAGGAACACAAAGCCAAAATAGATACCTTCCGCATGCTTTTCCCCAGAATCCGCAAAGTAGAAGGGATTATCAACTGGAAGGGCGCAACTTCCGGGAGTAACAGAGGATATACGACGACAGATTTTATCGTTTACAGGTTATCCGAAACCTACTTGTTAAGAGCGGAGGCTCAAATGAGAAAAGGAGACCTTGTCAAGGCCGCAGCGGATATCAATGTCGTCAGAACCCGTGCGCAAGCTAAACCGGTATTGCCGGCGGACGTCGATATAGACTATATTCTGGATGAGCGGGCCAGGGAGCTGACCACTGAAGAACCAAGGCACAGGACCCTCGTACGCGTTGGTAAACTGGTCGAACGTGTGCGTAAATACAACATGAGGCAGGATACAAGAAGTACGATCCAGGATTATCATGAGTTCTGGCCGATACCACAGACCGCCATCGATGCAAACTTTACGTCAGATCTCAAACAAAATTCGGGCTATTAGGCCGCTACTTTTGAAAAACACACGATATTTTTTCTACAAATGTTTTTACTGACAAATATTAAATCGCGTCTCATTTATACGGTTATACCCGCGGTTATGGCGCTTGTTCCTCTGTTCTCTTCTGCACAGGAGATAACACCCGGTAGCGCGGCATCCAAATTGTGGCCGGTAGGTGTAGAAAAACCAATTCCTGCCAGAGCAGGCAGTAAACTGTTTTACGACCACCCGGCCACCATCCGGGAACTCCCTCCTATACTTCAAAACCTGGAGTTCATTTGCGGCTCGAAGGATAAAGGCCTGTCGGTAAGACCTGTTACGCCAGGCCATGTTTACATAGTCACCCCGGTTGAAGGAGAACCTCATTCCCAGGAACAGGCACTACTCGGAATGGGCTTTGTAAAACTGGCGAACAGCCACTTTAACCTTTATGAAGGCCAGCAGGAGCAAATTGCTGTTTTCCATAAAATTAACGATAGGAAGTTTGAACGGATCACGCTTTCCGGGTGGTCCGTCCCCTTTTCGTCCGCCGAAGCATTGCCTTCCTTCACTGAGGCAGCGCGGGTAATTACCAACCCCGGCGGCGAATATGGCCTGGAAACACGAAAGTGGCAGGGATGCCCAACCATCGAACAAACCGGTAAAAGACTATGGACAGGCTGGTTTTCCGGGGGCAACAAGGAGCCTGACCGAGGCAACTACGGTATTGTTTCCTATAGTGACGACAACGGAAAAACATGGAAGGATCCGGCCATTATCATAGCACATCCGGACAGCAACGTAAGAGTAATGGACATGCAGATCTGGAAAGCGCCGGATGGTGCCCTATGGTTGCTTTGGGTTCAGAATACGGGGCCCCGGTGGTTTGATGGAATATGGGGGACATGGGGAATCCGCTCAGAAAATCCAGACGCTCTCACACCGACATGGTCATCTCCGCAACGGCTTGCAGACGGTCTGACCAGGAATAAAATCACCGTACTCTCTACAGGCGAATGGTTACTGCCTTCCTACAATTGGGTGAATAACCAGAGTGCGATTTATGTTTCCCGGGATGCAGGAAAGTCATGGTCGCTGCAGGGAGGTCCTTTCAATCAATCCTCCTACTTCTTCGAACACATGACCACGGAATTAAAAAACGGCAGGCTTTGGATGCTCCAACGCAGGATGAAAGAAAGTTTCTCCGACGATAAAGGTAAGACCTGGACAGAGTTGAAGGATGTATCGCAATTCACTGCCCCGGATTCGCGGCTCTATCTCGGAAGGCTCAGGTCGGGCAACCTGCTGTTGATTTACAATGATGATCCGGAAAGAAAGATCCGGCGCAATATCGTCGCGCGCCTATCTGAAGATGATGGAAAAACCTGGCCGCATCAATTGGTTCTGGATGAAAGAAGCCTTATTTCCTATCCGGATGTCGTACAAAACAGAAAAGGAATCATCTACGTGGTATACGACCGTTCGAGAACAGGAGAAAAAGAAATTCTTCTTACAACTTTTACCGAAAGAGATATCAAAGCTGGTAAATACATTTCCAAAGCAGCTGCTCAAAAACGGGTAATCAGCAAAGCTCCCTGAATAAAGAAATCTCAGGACAAACCCAATCAGTGATGCAAGCAGCGCAGAGGCCTATCCCGATCAGCAGACCGCTTGGACTTGATAAACTTCCGGCGCCTTCCGATATTGTCAGATAAACGCGAAACCTAAACCCCGAAT
>CAZAVR010000273.1:0-5892 GCA_964488435.1 uncultured Cytophagales bacterium
TAGCCTGAAAGCACAACGATATTACTCAGAAAATTAATCCCGGGGTTGATCAGGAAATTGAAGGAGCAGGTTGAGCTTGCCACACAGGACGACGTGGACTTTCTGAAGGCCCGTTCATTGAGGGCGTTGGCGGAGTTTTACTGGAAGGTCGAGAAAAATTACGAGCTGGCATTTGAGCAGTATTTGTTGCTGGATAAGGAGCTTCCTTTCGCCAGGGCCCATGAATATCCCGAAATGTGCAGAGACCTGATGCAGATAGGGCAGGCCTACTATTTTTTTCAGGATTATCAGCAGGCGGGTAAGTATTTTAAGAAAGCCATTTTATTGCCCGAGAAGCCTTTTAACACCATGGTGATGAACGACGCCAGGAATACGCTGGGTTTGTGTTATCAGCAGCTCAATCAGCTGGATAGTTCGGACTACTATTTCGGGGAGGTGTTGAGAACGCCTTTTACCGAGGCCGTCGTCTGGAAGAGAATAGCTACCGGGAACCTTGGTGCAAACAGATATCTTAGAAAGCAGTACGATGAGGCGATTCCACTTCTGGAAATTGATTTTAACGGCGCTGTTGCGATGAATGACTATGGTTGTGCAGCCGGTGCATCTATTTTACTGGCCGATATTTTCAGGGAAAAGGGGCAACTGGCCCGTGCGTCTTTTTTTGTCAGGCAGGCCCGGGATAATATAGAGAAGGCAGAGCAGCCGGATCGCTTGCGTTTTTTGTATCCGGTCATGAGCAAGTGGTATGCTGCAACTGGTAATTCGGAGAAATCGCGCCAATATGTCGATTCTTCCGTGGCGGCTTTCAATCGATACAATGAGAAATTCAGTGCCTTGAAGGTGCTTAGAGCGCAGCAGAAGGTGGATCTTCAGAAGCAGGAGCTGCAGCTGGCTGCATTCGATCTGGAAAGACAGGAGAAAACAGCAGAGCGAAATTTACTCGTGCTATTGATCATCACGCTCTGTGCTGTCACATTGCTGACTTATTTTATACAGAAAAAGCGACAGTTGACCAAGGACTTAAAACTGCAGGCAGCCAGGCAGGAACTAAAGATCGCGGCATTGGACCTGAACCGGTTTACCGAAAATATCCTGGAAAAGAACAAATTGATAGACGAGTTGCAAAGCCGGGGTACTGAACTCGACCGGGCTGAGATTTTTCAGGAGCTCCATCAGCGGACGATTCTTACAGAGGACGACTGGCAGTCGTTTCAGATATTGTTTGACAAGGCTCACCCCGGCTACATTCAACGTGTCAAGGAAACGTATGTGGAATTGTCTATTGGAGAGATAAGATACTTTGTGCTTTCCAGACTCAATTTGAATACCAAAGAGATGGCCGGCATGCTGGGGGTTTCTTCTAATGCTGTATTGGTGATGCGGCACCGTATCCGCAAGAAGCTTAATCTGGACGATAATGCAGAACTTGACGAACTGATAAAGGGCGCGTAGACTTTTTCCTGCAGCTGCCGTCGGCTTTTGGTGTAAACTTATCGTGTTGTTTGTTATTTTGTCGGGTGGTCAGACCGGAGGTTTCAGACTTTTCAATTTACTATATATGAACTACGAAAAGGCCTGCAAGGAAGACGTAGCCTACATTCTCGGAATGCTGGGTACCATTTATCCCATAAGCAGCGAATTACAACACGAATTCTACGAGAAAGCGGTGCAGCTCCAGATACGGAAAGGAGAGGTGCTTCTGGAAGAGGGAGGATATTGCCAATATATGTATTTCATCAGGCGGGGTGCCATGATGGGCCAGACCGTACATCAGAAAAAGGAAATCGTTACGTATATCTCGATTGAAAATGAGTTTGTAAGTTCTATTTCGGGTTTGCATGGTCTAACTCCTTCAAAGGAGGCGATCATAGCCGTGGAGGATTCAGAGCTGATTGCCATGCATAACGACGATCTCCAGGAACTGTTCCGTATTCATTTCGACATGAATTTTCTCTTCAGAGTAATGGTAGAAAAGTACTATATGGATGCCCAGGAACGTACGCATATTGTACGGGTCGGTAATGCGAGGGAGCGCTATCACTATTTCGTGACAACCAAGCCGGGGTACATAGAGAGACTTCCGTTGCAGCTGGTTGCTTCCATGCTGGATATGAAGTTACCAACCCTTTTGAAGGTACAAAAGCAGTACCAGCTTTCTTTGAAAAGGGATAGAGAAACGGATACCTGGTGCGCAAGGATTGAGAACTATCTGATTGCGAGCGAAATGTTTAAATGGCACGACTTGAATCTGAAAAAAATGGCGGAAGATTTGTCCATCGCTCCCCATAAGTTATCGTCGATGATCAATACCGTCTATCGGTCGACGTTCAAGGATTTTGTAAACCATCATCGCATACAGGACGTCCTGAAGCACATGGGTAATGAGCAGCTTTTGCGGAGTTATACCATAGAGGCTTTGGCCAAAGGCGCAGGGTTTTCTTCGCGCAGTGCTTTTTATGATGCTTTCAAGAAAAAAATGGGAATGACTCCTGTTCAGTATGGAAGATCTTTGCAGGGCAGGGGAAAATAGCCGGTTGACTATACGTATAAATATTCTAAAACTGTGGTGAGGGCTCTTCTTCCTGACTGCAAAAACTTTGTCCGGTTTTAGAAATCAGGACAAAGTTTAGGATTCGGAGTTGCCGGACTGATTTTGCAACAGGTAAATTTGTCAGAAAAAAAGCACCATGCACCTTTTCTTGAGAAGGACACTGTTTTATTTGTTTTGTCTCCTTATTTACAGCCTGTTCAGCTTCGAGGTTTCCGCCCAAACCATACGGTATGTCACAGAAAACGGGGCAGGAACTAAATCAGGTTCGTCGTGGGTGAATGCTTCCGATGATTTGCAACTCATGATCGGAAGCTCCGTGCCTCGGGATATTGTCGTGGTGGCCAAGGGTAGATACGTACCGAAGAGGAAAGGCAACGATCCGTCTTATGCAACACCGAAATCCAGGGACAACGCGTTTGTTCTGGAAAGCGAAGTGAGATTATACGGTGGATTTGCAGGTGATGAGCAGCTATCTTTGGTGCTGGAGAACTGGGAATTCAAATTGTCGGAGGCGGATCTTTCAGGAAGGGATTTTTTTGCAAATGAGAGTATACTCAGTGGCGATTTCGATAACAATGATGCCCGGGACGCCAACACAGGGTCATTCACGAATAATGAAGAGAATGCTTACCATGTTGTCATTACCCATAATCTTTTCGCTAATTCTGTAATAGACGGTTTCTCTGTTAGCGGAGGAAATGCAGACGGCAGCGGCGAAACAATGGTCAGTTCTTACGCACTAAGAAGGGATTCTGGAGGAGGGTTTTGTAACATGGCCTCCTCGCCGACTATGCGTAATCTTAAGATAAAAGGAAATCACAGCAAGGGTGATTCGAATGTGGGTAGTGGAAGCGTTTATTGTCTTTACTCGTACAGCATCTTTACCGGGGTAACTATTTCAGAAAATACCTCTGAATATAGTGCGGGATTATTCTGTGAAAATTCAGATATCACTGTCCATGGGTCGCTATTCACTAAAAATTCCAATGCGGGAATATTAAGTGAAAATTCAACACTTACCATCAACACGTCTGTCATCAGTAAAAACGGAGGTGGAGGCATTTTAAGCAATCTGGGATTATTGTTGTTGAATGACGTCATCATAAGTGAGAATACTTCGCGAGGCGGCGTTATGTTTTATGCAGAATCTGCCATGATTGTCCCCGTATTCAAAAATGTGGTTATCTGCAACAACAAAGCGGATTGGGAAGGGGGCGGGATACTTAATTCAAGTATGTACCAATTTTATCTCTATAACGTAACCATAGTGGGAAATGAGAGCGTTCTGCAAGGAGGGGCGATAGTCAACAGAAGTGGCTTCTTTAAAATTTCGAATTCGATTATCTGGGGAAATAAAAGCACCTGGTATCCGGACAGATCCGGTATATATAATTTAGGTGGTCCAGACCTTTCACGGGCGGATATTTCATACAGTATCGTACAGGGAATGTCTTTTGACCCGATAACGAGGTCAAAGAACGAAGATCCGCTCTTTGTCAATGCCGCCGATCCTGACGGGCCGGATGATATTTGGGGTACCGCCGATGATGGGTTAAGGGTGTTTTCGGGCAGCGCCGCCATTGATGCGGGAAACAACCTTTCGCCCGGAGACCTGACAAACGATATTACAGGCAGCCCGCGCATTCAAAACGGAACAGTAGATATGGGCGCCTACGAAGGGGCTGTCGTGCCAACGGTATTGTACGTAAACCAGGCTATTTCCGCGAGTGTTGGTGGATCTAGCTGGTCCACAGCTTACAAGACGCTCCGCGAAGCATTTGCGGTGGCCTCGACTCATTCAGAGGTGAAGGAAATCCGGATTGCCAGGGGTACTTATTACCCCACAGGCAGCCAGAGCAGCACCGAACGGGACGCTACTTTTCTGATTCCTCAGCGTGGAGGCATAAAAATATACGGGGGCTACAATGCTTCTAATGGTCAGAGAGATCACAGAAACCATCTTACAGTATTAAGCGGCAATATCGGTGCATTAAACAGCAGCAGCGACAACAGTTACCATGTGCTGACGATGACCAATACGTCTGCCGATGCCGATAGTGTGGTAGTGGACGGTCTGACGATCACGGGTGGCTATGCCGATGGGGGACAATACACCTATCATGACCAGCTGACCAACCAAAGTGAAGGAGGCGGACTTTTGCTTCGTTTAAACAGCAACATTGGTGGCCGGCTGGCTTTCCGTAATTGCGTGATCAGGGACAATTATGCATCAGCAGCGGGCGGAGTTTACCTTTGGGAAACGTCTCCGGTTTTTCGGAACTGTGTGATTGTCAACAATACCGTGTCGGGCAATGGCGGCGGTTTCTTTTTGTATGATGCCCCCGGGCTTTACCTGATCAATAGCCTGGTGGCAGGCAATGCTGCGGACAAAGGCGGTGGCTTGTACATGGCACATTCGGTAGAGGCGAATACCGTCAACTGCACATTCGGCAACAATACAGCAGGTACAGGTGGTAGTGTTTATGTCACCGAGGAGTCTTCCGCCCGTTTCGTCAACAGTATTTTGTGGGGTGCCCAGGCCTCCACCAATATATTTAGCAATGCAGACCTGGAGATCAGCTATAGCAATGTCCGTCAGGCCGAGGGGACTTATCCCGGATCAGGGAATCTCAACAGTGATCCGCTGTTTGTAAACGCGTCCAATCCTTCGGGAGCAGACGGGATTTATGGTACCTCAGACGATGGGTTCCGGCTCCGTGTGAGTAGTCCTGCGGCCAACAGTGGCAGCAGTCTGTTCTTTGCAGGCCTCGATTCGGAGACGAAAGACTTAGCGGGGAATGCCCGGCTTTTCGATACGGAAATAGAAATGGGGGCCTATGAGCTTAGCGACAGTAGCCCGCTTCCTGTGAGCTGGATCATGTTTGAAGGAAGGATTACAGAGGGAGGGCAATCCGTACTGAGTTGGAAAGCGGAAGAAAGTAATGTGTCGTTTTACGAATTGGAACGCAGCATTGACGCCAGGAATTTTCTTTTCGCCGGGAGGATAGCTGCTGCTGGAAGCGGTGCTCAGTCATACAATTTCGCGGATCCCGCTCCTGTCATGGACAAGGCTTATTATCGTCTTCGGCAGGTTGACAGAGATGGTACATTCAGCTACAGCCGGATCATTTCGGTGGAGCCGAGGCAGAGATGGACGGTCTATCCGAACCCTACAAAGGACCGTGTGACCGTGAGTCCGGGCTCGGTACACACAGGGAGCAGGGTACTTTTGCTGGATGCTTCCGGGAGGGTATTGCGACAGGTGGAAGTCACCTCCCGGGTATTGGCCGTGGAGCTAGGCAGGTATGCAGCCGGACTTTATTTTCTACGGACTTCGGATG
>CAZAVR010000274.1:0-5879 GCA_964488435.1 uncultured Cytophagales bacterium
GTAAAATCAATCAGTTCAGCTCGCAAAAAGTGTAAACCTAAAGGGAACCACGTCAATTATGACGAACTGTCCTAGACAGAATCGAAGACCAAATTCTTTTGCAACTGGGACATCTTTCACATTGACTTAACCTCCCTATCCACTGTTTTCACTATGCTTTCCAAGTACAGCCCTTTTTCTGTCTAAATGAGCTTTGGCTCGTTGCTTTCTACAAACCTTGCTTAGGGACTTGTAGTGTCGCGAGAAGAAGGCGTCCAGAATCCCAATCCGAGGAAAGGCATTTGGAGTAAATACCTGCTTTCTCCTTCAAACTTCAAAGGTTCAAAAGGGAAAGTTACAACAATACATCGAAAACTCTCAAATCCCTTAGGTCGCGACTAACACCGCTGTTTATATCGGTTGATATATAGATTGGAGGATCAGCAAATGGTTAACATAGATTTTCTTTGAGACTTATCTATTCGAAAATAGCTCTTCTAAATCGTAAGGTGTTCAATACAAATCAATTACATAGCCTAGCTAGGTGTTGTCCAAATTGTTTTGTGTAAGTAAAAAAAATTCTGGATTTGAGTCATTCGGTACTATTTTCTACTTTTTTTTCAAATCAAGCCCCTTTATACGTTGCCTATACGAAACTGCCCATTGCCAGCGGAGTGTGGATTTAGCCATTTCATCAGGTATATTTTTACGAATAGGTTCAATAGTCGAGTAGGTAAAAGGACTTCCACCCGTGTCTGATTAGTAAATATAATCAACCCCGCGCTTCCTCACCACTAAATGCCTCAACCCTAGATCACTACCAATCCTATCCGCATCTCTTAAATCCTGTATATCTAACATATCTGGTCTTAGTTCTGCTGCACCTTAACCGGAGTGACTTTCCGGACCTCTGTTTATCGGTTTATACGATGCCTCCTCAGCCTTCAGCAAATCATGATCATTCACAATCTCACAGTGAAAAGCCTTCAGGTCAACCTTACAATCCGGATCGTCGGCCAACAGCCCCACAAACTTCCTAGAGCTAAGCGTTGCTACTTTGGAGGAATGAATCGCTGACTCAAGCTGCTTGGAATGACTAACGGACGTGTCGTTGCTGTTAATAAGTAGACTTTCCCGGTTCTGCATTATCTTCCCGAAACGATCCGATAACTGTTTCGCCGTATCCCCTCTGTTACCTGCCTGGAAATAATGTTCCCAACAATATCCATAATCACATCCGTCTGCTCTTTCCAGTAGTCTTTTCGGAGCAGGGAAAGGTCCTGGATGTCCAGGGTCGTAGCTACTTTATTACTCCTGGCTGTCGCGATCAGGCTGTTAACAAAGAGTGAAAGCCCCTGTAGGTCTGGATTTTCTGCGGGTTATCACCCATACATACCAGATCCATCCTTCGGGCAAATCATTTTTTTTCCTTCATTTTAAATTTTTTCGAGCAATTCTTCTTTCACAAATTCGTAGGCATCATCAACTTTATATATTATCGCTGGCTTGAGAAGACCCTCCATATCGCCAATAAACTCTTTATCACCAGCTTTCCTTTCCATGTTATCTATAAATTCCTGCTTAGAAACACTGTGCTGCTCATTCACCATGTAAAAATTCCAAGCTTCGAGGATTTCGGACGGTTCAACACTGGTTTGTTTCATCGCATACCACATATCAAAAAGATCCCTGCCTTTGCTACGCTGATACATAGCCCTCATTTTCGTTCCCAGTAATTCAGCTAATTCATAGGTGGGAATTGAAACTTCTCCTCTATACCATTCAGATTCCATTTTATAGGGCATATTTTTAATTCCATAGATGGTGTGGTGTTCGCGACAGTTCACTTCAACCTTCAACCGGAGGGGAATATCATCTTCGGAATTAAATCTATAGATCAGCGTGTTGTTATGCCGTTTTTGCTTCCTGGCAGGATTGTCGCCTAAAAATGATAAAGCCTCTCTCAGCCTGTCGATAACGGGGCCGAATGATTCAGCTTTGATTTGTACAAGGTCAATATCCTCTGAATACCTTACTGCCGGTGCCAGGTGTAGCTTGTGCAAGGCAGTACCTCCCCTAAAAGCAAGCCGTTCCCGGAGAAAGTCATCTTCGTAAATGGCCATCAGTGACCGCTCGATTACCAGATCTTGCTCGACCTGATAATCTTCCTGCCAGGGAGCCTTATTCCGCCATGCTGTTATATACGCTTTAGGTACCATTAATCAACTTCTATTTCTATATTCTGTACTACCTTCCAGTCATTCCCGGTAATCATATCCACTTTTTCTTTTTGTGGCCTAAGAAGTACCGGAAAATGATTAACTGTATTTAGATAATCTTTGAGCGGACCACTGAAATCCTTTAACCCTAATATTTCATCGAATAGAAACCCCAACCGCTGAACGGCAGTTACCGGAGAATACCTTGAAGCAGTCTCCACTAATTTATCTACTTTGAAAGACTCGCTTAGTTCCTCTAAAACTGTAGCTACTCTGTTCATCCCCCCCGATTGCTCATAGTAATAGACCAGATCAAGCGCAGTTAATTCGGGAGAAGAAATATTAATGTAGCCTGTGTCAACCTTCCTCTTTGTTGTATCAAGATCCGACCAATCTTTTTTTACCAGAAAGTTTATTCTAAGATTGTCTTTGGCAATATTGCTTAAGCTGGGTTTAGTGGTTATTATCGAAAAGGATTGCGGCTGCTGGTGAGCAGCTCCGTAGTATGCCGCCGCGTTCAGTAATGCGACGTAATACTCTCTATTCAAAAATTTCATTAAGTCCGCAACGAAGAACGACGGTGGAGGTACTCCTTTACTTCTGTATTCAGGCGTTACGATAACATAAAATTCATTTCTTACTAAGGCGATCTCCCCTTTTGCTTTTAGCCGCTGCAATGCCTTCTTAATTGCCTCATCGGATTGTTCAAATTTGTTTCTGACCTCGCCCAACGAAAAGGCATACCTGCCTGTTGAGCGCAGATCGACAAGAAAGTCTTCTAAATATCCGTACCGAACCTTCATTTAAGTTGTTGTTTGTTTAAAGGGACACTTTGTGTCCCTTTTTACGGATGTAAACTTACGAAAGTGATCTGATATTCAAACTACTTTTTTCACTTCCTCACCACCAAATGGCTTAATCCCCGGATCGTTGGCTATCCTTTCTATTTCCGCATCTCTTAAATCCTGTATACCCTGCCGGATCTGGTCATAGTTGCGTTGTACCATCACTTTGGTGATCTTACGAATTTCCGGGATGGGTACATAACGACTCCTCCTCTGTCTTTCCTCCCTTTCAGCGGCTCCATGACATTTAAGCAGGTAGCAGATGATCCTACCTTCAAGAATCGTCCTTTTAGAAATTCTTTAATCAACTTATAATCAGGGATTGCAATAAACAACTGCAAACTACAGCGCTACTCAACCCCTCAGCCTGTTGTACCGAAGCGCAAGGTAAGGGCTGAGCCTGGATAGCAGTTCGGTGCAAGTGGCTGCACCGCTTTTCCGCCAAAAGGCTGTCCCGACTGTAGGGAGGGAGTGCCTTTTGGCCGCCCGAGGTCTTAAAAGTTTAACCTTTCAGAACCAGTTAGATATACCACTTCCGAAAGGTTAAAGCCTGCCTGTTTAATAATCATCCTCCTCCCAGTTTTTGGCCGGATGAGGCGCCACTACCTCCGGATTGTCCCTTACATAGGTAAGAATTTCACGCACTTCACGTTCTGAAAGTTTTCGCAAGATTATTGCATGACGGTATTCCTCATGCACTACGATTTTCCCTTTCGGAAAATAACCGGTTGCAATCCGAAGTGTACTTTGTCTGGCTCTTGCGCAAATGTGCAAATGAGAGTCGTAACCTTCCCGTCCAAGTAAAAGGGTCTCCTCTAATGGAACTCCGCCGAATAGTACTCTATTGATTGAGGCGTCATAGAAGGTTATACGCGCAAGGCAGTTCACATGACGGATTTTCTCCTGTTTCGCTACCTTTTCGCCAAACAGTCCTTGTACTATGGGGCTTTTCGGGTATTCTATACCATAAACAAGGCTTTCGATGTTGAAAAAAGTTTGATTTTCCATTTCTTAACATATTGTTATTACATACTAATACCTGTTGTACCCAAGCGGGGAGAAAAGGCCTTTTTAATCCGTAGGGTCCTATCTAAAAACCCATCCCCACAGTCCCCAAAGCATCAGGGCAATCGCAGTCCAATTCAGTACCCATTCGATAGCAAGGGTAATCAGCCCTATGAAATAATTGCTGAAGTGCTGTAATCCTCCAGCTCCCCGCCGGTTGAATTGTTTCATGCCTACGTACAGCCTTATGGCTAATCCGATAAAAAAGAGAGCCGGAAAAGGCAGGTTTTGCAGCAGGTTTATAAGCGTTTCCATATTCATTGATTTGCTTTTGGTTGGGCAACCGCTTTAGAAGCGGTTGCCCGTATGTTATACAATTTTTAGTTCAGGCTAAAGATTGCGGCTCCGTCCTGAGCGAAGGCATTGCATAATTCAAATGCCTTTTGGGCTTTGAGTTGGGCGGTGCCTCCCATGATGATGGATTGCAGTTTTGCCTCATCATCTTTGTAGTTCTTCACATTTTGATAGTAGCCGGTCACCGCGTTGTATGCCCCGAAAACCGTCCCTTTGGTGGTCTCCATTTGCTGGGTGTCGGCCATCATCGCATAAGCAAAAGCATCTTCTACCGTGTTTTTAAATACGGTGGACAGCTCGTTTTCCTCTCCTTTTTTAATGGCCTCTAACGTCTCTCTGTTGGAAGATAGGGCCATTTGGATCAGTTTTTTTACTTCCGGATCGGTCATCCGAACCTTTGTCCATTGGTTAAAAACCCCTTCAAGCTCATTGCTTAACTTATTAGCCAGCCCCATTACCCGGTGTGCTTCCTCCAACCGCTGTTTTGCTCCGGCGGTATGGCGGATGCGGATCACATTGGACATATTGCGGAAAGCGGCATTCAGCGTATTCTGACAAACAATACGTATGGGCGTAAACGCTGCGGTAATGCTTCCGCTACCGTCGTGTGAGGTTGTGAGGAAAATATACTTTTCCGTTACATCATCGTCATTGCCTACTCTGATATAGTCCGGCAGCTTTGCGGTAATAAAAACCTTTTCCCCCTGACCTAATGCTCCTGCGGTTTCGTAGAAAACACCGTCACCGCCTACAATGGCATCAAAAAAGGCGAAGGCTTCCACGTTCTGTACGATCTGGTAGTCCCTGCCGACTACCCCAAAAACTTCGTTGGTATCGGTTCTAAGGGTAGCGTAATGATCTGGCACGTGGATATTTTCCGGTTCTACGATCTCTCCGCTGTCGCCGAAGGTGATAGCCTGACCGCGCGTAAAGAGCGGGGTTTTGATTACTTCAAAATCTAACCCGGCGTGCCGTATCGCTTCCGCGCTGGTGGGGTACTGATCTACGATCTGCCCCAGGTTATGCCATGCTTTTTCCTTTACGCTAAAGAAACTGTACCGTCCTGTACGTTGGTTGAAATTCAGATTGTGAGCCATGATTTTAGTATTTAAAAGGTTGAAAAATGATTAATCAGAAAGGCAGATCGTCCTTTTTTGCCTTCCTGCTCCGGGAAGCTGAACCGGCGGGGCTGTCTTCTTCGGCCCTCCTACCGCCTCCGTGCAATTTGATTTGTGAGGTATGGAAATTGAGGGCGGCTTTTGGCTGGCCGTCTGATGATGTCCATGCCCTTGCGCTTACCCGGCCTATAAGCTCTACCAATGTGCCTTTTGTGAGGATAGCCGCCACACCCGGCGAAAGCCAATAAGCGCATTCAAAATATTCGGTGAGTTCTACCCGCTCGCCCTGTTTGTTACGGTACTGCTCGTTGACCGCTACCGAGAAGTTGACTACCTGTTTTCCGCTCTCCAGGGTGCTA
>CAZAVR010000275.1:0-5860 GCA_964488435.1 uncultured Cytophagales bacterium
CATTTAAAAACCAGGGCGGATATTTGGCGATCACGTTACGGAACATCACGCTTGAAGTAGCCATAAACCAAACCTGCTCCGGACCGATAAGATCATCCAACGTATAGGTACAAAAGACAGTTTCGTCATTGAGCAATCCAGGCGCTGAACCGTCGTCGTATTCCATTACCGCGTTATGAAAACACATGACGTAGTCCGGATGACTATCCAGAAAATCAACTTGCTTCCGCAGCTTGTTGCTGTCGGTCCAGTAATCATCTCCATCCAGAATAAGTAAGTAGGACCCTTTGGCGTGGGATAGCGTTTCCATTGCATTTAACAATCCGCCTCGTCCGAGATGAGACTGATGCAACACAGGCTCTATACGCCCCGGATAATCACGCGCGTATTGCCTGATTACGTCTCGGGTACCATCGGTCGAAAAATCGTCTCCAATCAGGATCTCATAATCAAAATCGGTGATTTGCACCAGCACGCTGTCAATCGCCCTGCCAATAAGATCAACCTGGTTGTAAGTTATGATGGCTACACTTACTTTTACTAGAGGTAAATTTTTTTCCACATGATAGTTTTTTACCGCTGGCCATCAAAACAATCACATTACACCTGAACAGTGTAGGCTGAATGTCGTAGAAGAAGGGCCAGAAAGGAAGGTTCACAAATAAGATAATAATGCTATGTGTGTCGGAGAGCCCCATCCCCGCAATTACGGTTACAATTTATCAATAATAATCGAAAAAATCAGTGTATATACATTAAATCTAAGCAGTCTAAGGAAATATTTTCTTAATATCCACCCTCCGGGGTTTGACCGTTCCATTATCTCAAAAAAAGTCGCTATGCTTTTTTCAGGTTGGCCTGCGTCAGATGAGCTTCCGGGTGTCGCCCGGTTCAATTTTCCACCTTCACTATCCGTGTGCGGGTTTGCTTGGTGTCAATACTGAAAGAAAGTGAAAAGTTAAGCTGCGGGCCGCCCATATTTTTCACAAAATTGTTGGGATGGCAGGTCACCTTTGCCTGGCAGAAAAGACTTGAAGGACCATTCGACGGTGAAGTCCATTTCGCCAGGAGTTGGTTAAATCCGAGACCAACTACCGGGCTGTATCCGGTTAAACGTCTTTTATCATTTTTGTCGTCGTTTGCGGGGGCAAAATTGTTCACACCTAAACCCGCAGATGGTATTAAAACATTGGTTTTTCCGACAGGTATCCGATAGCCGTAAAAAAAATCAAAATTGATCAGCGCCACTTTCAAATTATCTTCCCATTCTCCCCTGGCCTGTAGACGTTGTAAAGTCCGCACCGTACCTATGCTCATATCCACACCAAATCTGGAACGCTTCTTCGTGTCCAGATAAAACCCGACTCCCAAAGAGGTAGCGTTAGTAAAATAGTCCCGGGTTTTGCCCAGGAAGGAAGTACGACCCGCTCCGATACTCACTCCTAAAGTAGAGACCTCTTCATCAAGAATGGCCAGTTCCGGTGTATTTACCAGGCTGTCTCTGATCATACCCTCCCAGGCCGAAAACACATCATCAGCCCCTTCACCCTTGCCAAATGCGTTCGCCAACTGTTGTTCGAAACGGGCAGTTTCTTCTTTCAATTCCTCCTCGGCTTTTCCAAGAACGACCCGGATATTGCCCTCGTCCCTGTATGCACGCGGATCAGTTTGTCTCATATCAAAAATCTGCAGCTCCAGTTCACGAACATGCAGACCGTATAAATCGAAAACTATTTGCGCATAACGAAGCCCGTCACGTGTCGTTCTTCCGCCCATTGTTGACGCTTTACGATCGAAAACCGCACGCCCTCTGAAAACAGGCAGGTACCCATACGCAGACTTGATAAACCGAAAACCAAACTGGTAGTAAATCTCAAAATGCTGCTTCTCCCCTTTTCCCCGAAAATCTTCTGCCTGTAACTGGACCCCTTCATACCAGACAAGCGTATCCGTCTGGGCGCGCAGGTGCCCGGAGAAAACCACTAAAAGAAATAAAAACAGGAATCCTCTCATATATCTGCACACCAAATAACCAACTGAATATGCCGTTTAAGGGTTACCCCAAATCTGCAAATTTATTATAGATTCGTCAGCCTCTTGCTTAAAATACTGACTCAAATTTTCAGGTATATCTATGAAAAAAGAGACATCTGCTGTCCGGAAACATATTTGTGCCCCAAAAGGGGAACAGTATCAATAATTTCATAACGGCCTTCCAGTCTGTTCAGCCGTCGAACCACGAGCGAATCGCAAAGAAAACCCTGTTCAAATTCCGTAAAAAGCGTATATGCCTTACCCAAGCCGTCCTTTCCAAGCTTCAGGCCGACAGGTATATGCGGTCGGGACAGGGAAGCTTTCCAGTGAACAATGTACTTCCGTTTTATATGTGCCCGAAAATGCTTGTTGATGTACTTTCCCATCTGCAAAATGGATTCTGCAGCTTCTACCTCAGGTTTGATATAGAATGTGTGGCTGTTGGCAAAATGATCAAAACCAGAAAAATCCAACATAAATGACTTAACTCCTGCAGCAACGCGCCTGAATTCCGCAATTATCAGTGCATAATCCTTCTCACTAGCCATAAAATAGAACAGGGTTACTTGTGCAGGTGTGTTTTCACTGGTGTAGGCTGAGCCGACTTCCTCTCTCAGACGCAACTTTATATCGCTTACAAGCCGGGCCATCGCTGTATCCGGGTGAATGGCAAGTGCATACTCCTGCACCCCAATATCCGGGCCCGCCTGTTTTGCTTCTACTTCAACGGTTACTTCCATTTGTTATAAACAACTCCCGGCGATCAGTGCCGCATTGAAACTTCATCTAATTTCATCTTTCCAGGAAATTTACCATTCCAATTATACGCATAATCCGCCGTTAACCGTTTCGGACACGCAAAATAAGCTATTTTACTAATTACCATTAGGCACATACATTAAATATTTATAAAATCATGACGATTCCACAGTATCTCTTTGGCTGACACTAACGGTGTCTGCTGTACGGATAATTTAGCATTTGCTCCTCAGAGACCGGTATAAATAACAGACTACCCCGTCACCATTTCCAACAAATCAATCTCCAGGAAGTCAACTACGTAAATCATCCAGAAATCACGAATAAACGCCTCATGGTCGGGATGCGCCGAATAAGCCTCATATTCTTCCTGACTAAGGAAGTGCATCGAAATGCCGTACTCAAATTTATTCTTTGCGCTTATCTGGTTGAAAATTTTAAAATGCTGCACACCCGGAATAGCAGATAACCTTCGTGCCGCTTCCATGAACCGGATTTCCTCCTCTGAACCTTTTGGGTATTTAAGCTTGAATATTACTGAATGTTGAATCATAATACTTCCCCGGTTTCCATTTACTTTGCCTTCTCAGACAGGTATCTAAGTGCCTCCTTTACATCAGGCAGGTTGTTATCCCAATTGCCTTCGCTCTCAATATACGCCAGTCCTGTAAAATGATGGCGCTTTAATTCTTCAATGATGGCCGGGTAGTTCAACACACCCTTTCCCACGACCACATCCGTGGCTTTCAGGTTATTGAATGAATCCAGGTCTTTCACATGTACATTGATGACATGTCCTTTCAACTTTTTGAGGCAATCTACCGGATCCAGTCCGCTTCTTGCCCAGTGACCCAGATCGGCGCAAGCACCAAAGTTCGGGTGCCCTTTGATCGCATTCAATACCGAATCAGGATGCCAGTAAGGACTCAATCCCCGGGCGTGCTCGTGCAGGGCAATTTTCATCTTATACTTTCCGGCCAGACTGTCCAGCAAATCCCAGTACTGACGATCAGGCTCACAAGTCAGCACCTGAATACCCATCTTCCGGGAAAATTCAAAATAGGCCGTCCATTCGGCCGCTGTTTTTCCGTGGGCATAAATCGATTTCATCCGGATCCCTTTCTTTTCCAGCATTCCCTTCATGAGTTTGATTTCCGCATCCGTCAGATTCGGGATGGTATTTCCATTGAACTCTTTTCCTAACTTGTGAAAGAAAAAGCCCTCCACAAATTTAACCCCGGCACTATCCGCCTTGCTGAGGGCCTCGGGAAATGAAAAACGATTAAAGGAATAAAGTGCTACCCCCATCTGCCATTTCAAAGGCTTTCCGGAACTACCCTCTCTCGTAAAACAAGAAAAAAGGGACACGATCGCCAGAATGGTGAGTGCACTGAGTAATGATGTACTATATTTTTTCATATTGGTTATGGTTTTCCTTTGAATGTATGTTTTTGCTTCCTGCTTTTTACTATCATTTGGGGTCTACCAGTCTGTAAGCAGCCAAAGCAGATAACTCTCCCTCTCTCCCCGGCTTACTAATCCCGTGTTCCATACCCATGAAACCACGGTAACCTTTGTCATGTACATGCTGCAGTACCTTCACAAAGTTGATTTCTCCCGATGTAGGTTCTTTTCTGCCAGGTGTATCTCCAATTTGCATATATCCTATTTCGTCCCATACGTAGTCCAATGTCGGTATAATATTTCCTTCCTGTATCTGCACGTGGTAAAAATCAAAAAGTATTTTCAGACTCGGACTTCCTACCGCCTTCGCCATCGCGTAAGCCTGAGGAATGGTGTGAAGAAACATACCCGGATGATTGACCTTGTGGTTCATGGTTTCCATCACCATGATCATGTCTTGCTTCTCATATATTTCAGCACAGCGTTTGAGCAATTCAATAGCATTGGCCATTTGAAAATCCCACGGAAGCTTCGGATCCGACATGCCAAGTACATTATGAATGAACCTCGTATTCATGCGCTTAGCAATTTCAACGGAAGCCCTGACTTCTGTGAGCACCTGATCCCGAACGGATGGGTCACGTCCGGCAAACGTAGGTATCTTAAAATTCATCGTCCCTACAAATTGTCCGAACTCCATCCCGAGTTGCTGCACGGTTTTACTGATCCGCTCCTGTTCCTCTACCGGTCTCCTGGTAAGAAAGGTATTCTCCCAGGCGCGAAACCCCTGGTCGTACCCCCATTTGATCTGATCTGATACATCTTTACCGGCGAGCTCTTTAAAGATCCCGAACTCCGGTGAAAACTTCATATTGAACGGCTTCTGCACTTTGATCGCAGAAAGATTAAAATCAGGGAAGCGAGCGGCTCCGCTAATCAGCGCTGCACCACCCAGAAGGCCGTTTTTGAGAAAGGTGTTTCTATTCATTGGAAACGATTAGTGGAGACAGCATGGGGCCTTTTAAGACTGTTTTTAGATGGTCAGGAATTTCAAGGGGTAATTTAGAAGAGTTTGGGGATTTTATCAAGGGGTTCCCGACATTCAGCTGGCGCTGGTTTGCAACCAGTGCCAAAATTCCACAGGTCCCGGCTGCAAAACGGAACCAGCGCGGGGTAAAGTATAACCTCAACCTTTACCGTATACGAAATTCCTGCCCCCGGTTATACGAATACTCATATTATTACTAACTTTACTGATAATCAGACCACAATCCCTCTTATTCGTCTAAAGCTATGTTTTCGAACACCACCGCGCTGGACATTGCCATCGGCCTCATTTTCGTATATTTCATTTACAGCCTGCTTGTGAGTATCATTGCCGAAATGCTTTCCAGCTGGATGGGCATACGGGCCCGACTCCTGCGGCAAGGGATAGACAATCTCCTCAACGACCAGGTTTCGCGTTCCTTGAAAACCGACTTCACAAAATGGATGAAAGATGTCCTGATGATAGAATACGACGCCTTCAGGTACTCCGCTGCTGGTCGTTTCTATCAGGAGCCGGGGATCAGATCGTTGGCCAAGAGAGGACAGAATGAAACCTACTCCATCCGGAACGTGTCCACGTGTAAGACCACGCAAATCAGAAATCCTATCCAAAACA
>CAZAVR010000276.1:0-5831 GCA_964488435.1 uncultured Cytophagales bacterium
CAGCACCCTGATTTTTTCAGGAAGTTTTGTGATGCGTCGTGTTCCCTGTGGTATTTTTTCTCCGGTATGATATACTGAGACAACCTTCGATCCCACAAATACGCCTGCCAATGCCTGTATCTCTCTGTTGATCGTTTTGATGTGCTCATAGGTGTCGGTGCGTTTTCCTTCGGTGGTAATGGGGGCATGATGAAAATCCCAGACATCCGTGACCGGCGTCCAGTAGGTAAAATACTGCACCGTTTGTGCTCCGTAGGCGAGTATGCTGTACACCTGGAATTTCATCTCGGCGAGCGTAGGGATCGCATAGTCGTGAAAGGCCACTGCCAGTGAGAACGCCCATAAGTCGCGGTCCGATTTCCGGGCGATGTCGGCCACTATTTCCATGTTCTGGTAATAATCTTTTGTACTGACCCTGTTTTTCATCAAAGGGTAGTGATCAAACGAGATAAAGGAGATGGGAACCTCTTTTACAAAAGTTTCCACATACTCGCGATAAGTTTCCGTGCCGAGCTGTTCTTTACTGGCATAGGTGGGAAACAGGTTGACGTAGCAGAACTTCGACTTGTCTACGCTTTGGATACGTTTGGCCCATTCGCCCAGCTCCGGGAAGTCCTTCCTCGATGGTTCATCTCTGAGGTAGTAGCCTCCCACTGCCGGGTGATTCATGAGCCGCTTTACGGTTTTTTCGGGCTCGTCTTTGAGCTCAGGGCAGGCAACAACAATTTTTACGCCGGTTTTCTTTCCGGTTTCCAGCGCTTTTTCTACTGCGGCGAGGTCCGGATAGTGAACAAAATTAAGGGAGATGCCTGCTTCCTTCAATTCCCGGAAACGTGCTTCGGATGTTTCCTCGGCAGGAACTCCCATCCAGGCCAGTACAGGCAAAGGGGGGCTGGCCGGAAGCTTTTCCTGGCTATAAGCCACTGTAGTCAATACTACTATAAATATAAAAGCAAGCGTATATCTCATAAATGCAAAGCGGCTGGGGAAATAAACTACGGTTAATACGGAGAAAGTCCGCGGAAGTACCCCTGGGTTGGCCACGAATGGCACAAATTTAAACTTAGAGGAGCTGAAATAGGGTTGGCCACTAATGCACGAATGGTTTTTCCATGTATACGCTTTTTCATTCGTGCATTAGTGGCGAAAAAAGGGTTTAGCCACGAATAACACAAATTTAAACTTTCATCCGTGCATCGGTGGCGAAAAAAAAAGGGTTAGCTACGAACGAAACAGACTAAACTTTCATTCGTGCATTAGTGGCTCAAAAACCCTCCCCATTACGCGCTTCTATCCAACCGTTTTTTTAGCAAGCACAATACTCCCAACTCTTCCAGCGAAAGTTTTTCATTTGTCTTTAGCAGTTTTTTAACCTCTTTTTGGAAGTACGCCAGCGTTCTCCCCTGCGTATAACTTTCAATCACACGGGGATCGATATAGGAACTTCGGGCAATTGCCGGGGTGTTGCCGAGTTTTTCGCTCACCGCCACCACGGCATTACGTATATTTTTATCCAGTCTTTTCTGATCTTTTTCGGTATCTGCGCCGATTTCATTGAGTGCCATGGCAGCGATCACTGTTCCGGCCCATGTACGGAAATCTTTCGCAGAAAATTCATCCCCCATTACTTCATGTATGTATTCGTTCAGGTGATGACTTTTTACATCATGTATGGTTCCGTCTTCGGCGATAAATTTGAAGATCTCATACCCGGGCATATCGTCGAGTTCCCGTACAATCTTTGCCAAACGCGCATCTACGACATGTTTTTCGTGCATTTTCCCTGATTTAGCCTTGAAAGAGAAAATCATCTCGTCTCCCTTAATTTTGAGATGTTTGCTGCGTAAAGTAGTCAATCCGTAGCTGCCGTTGTCCTTTGCATACCGATCATTCCCCGGCCGGAAGAAGGCCGTGTCTAACAGGCGCAGCATGGCTGCGAGTACCTTTTCCCGGGTAGGTTTCCGTTTGCGTATATGTTGCCCTGTGATCCGTCTCATCCGTTCCAGCTCATCGGCAAAACGGACGATGCGGTCGAATTTCTGGTCGTCCTGCTGCTTCCGGAATTTTGCGTTGTAGATGTACTGTTTTCGTCCCTTAGCGTCATATCCCGTCGCCTGGATTTTGGCTTTGGGAGAAGTGTCTATCTTTACATCTGTCCAGGCGGGCGGAATGACGAGGGATTTTACAAAAGCCTTTTGACCCGTATCAGTGATTGTGATGCCCTTTTCACTGATATAGCGGAATCCTTTCCCGCTTTTTTTTCGATAGAGAATCATGGCGATGGTATACTTTTAACCTGTTGATTATATTTTGCAATTAAGCGGCCTTGTTTCTCTCAAACCAGTCTATGTAAGCGTCTACTGCCTCGTTCAGAAATTTTTGGACGGCGTCGTCTTTGATATTGCCCTTCCCGTCAAGCAGCTTGTCGACCTTGGCAAGATAGACTTCCGGTTGCTGCATCACCAATACATTCAGATATACCAGACTTTGACGTAAGTGATGGTGTGCGCCGAAGCCGGATATATCTCCGGGCGAGCAGCTGAATACAGCTCCGGGCTTTCCGTCCCATTGGTTTTCTCCGTATGGCCAGGACGCAATGTCCAGGGCATTTTTCAGAGCTGCAGGTATGGAGCGGTTGTGCTCGGGGGTTATGAAAATAATTCCGTCAAGCTGCTTAACCGTTTTTCGAAATGTATTGTAGGAAGCGGGTGCCCGGTTTCCATCGTCAAAATCCTGGTTATATACCGGAAGGTTGTCGATGGAAATAGGTTCGAAGGTATAGCCTTCGGGTGCCATTTCTACGATAGCGCGGGCGATTTGCCCGGAGAAAGACTCTTTGCGCAGACTTCCTGCAATAATGCCGATGTTGTTTTTTGTAAACGTTGTCATGTCTGTGTGGTTACGTTGGAATTTTTTAATCAATATTAAAAATCCGGGCCAGGGAAAGGGTGCGTTGGTAACCACTCAGGAGGGTATTTTTCGAAGGAATTCTATGGGGATATATAGGGCAGTGGTTCCCCAATCGCAGTTTTTAGTTTCGAAAACTGGAGATTTTATGGACAAGGTGTGCGTGTGTTTCGGCGCCCATTATGGTACCACCTTCAGTGATTTTTCAGTCAGGAAGATACCCTGGGGGAATTATTTGAATAACATTTCTTGGAATTCTCGAAAATAATGCGTAACTTTTATAGATATGCCCATTTTTGCGAAGAGGATTTTAGGCTTTAATTACAGGAATTGGAAGTCATGGATTGGTTTATCCGGGAGCAGGTAATTTACACCCGGTAAATCAGAAGATGTCATTTGATTGAGTGGCTTTGCGCTTTTTAGTAAAGTCCAGTAAAAAGCCTGACTTTCGCCAGGCTTTTCATCGCGTGTGTAGATAGAGTGAACGAAAACTTAACCGGGCTTTTAGCGTTGATTCAGATGATAATGTTAAAGAAATGATTCTATTGCTTAAATCCCCGAAATCATCACTGGTTTATAACCTTGATCATGCGGCTGCCTTTACCTTTCGGGGTGAATGTCCTGAAGAGGTAATGGCCTTTTGATGTCAGGGGGGAAGTATACAGGGGGCTGTTTAGCGTAGGTTCTGTGCCGTCCGTAGTATAGCGGATTTTCAAATCCGGGGACTGGTTGTTGGCTTTCACTTTTCCATTTTCGAGTAACACACCCGGAGTAGGAATTCGGTAGTTGTATCCACCGGCGTAATGGTCAAGTCGTGGAAGTTCGCGCGTCCAGACCCGCTGAACAAACTTGTTCCACTCCACACGGTAGAGTACTTCACTTTTGGCGGTATCGGGTTCAGTTGCCCAATCCGGATCTTTGGACCAGGCCCTTTCGGCACCACTGAGTAGCTTGGGGAGTAACATGTATTCGAATCGTTCGGCAGTGGCTATTGTTTCGCCCCAAAGCGCAATCTGGAGACCTACAATATTCTTCTTGCCTTCTTGGGTCAGTGTTTGTTTGCCGCGATAGGCATTGGGTGAAACCGGATTGCCGTCCAGGTCTTCACGGCTGTTTTTGTAGTAGTTGTAGGGAATAAAGTAAAACGGCTTGTCCATATCGACGTACCCGGCCCAGAACATCCCCGGTTCGTTAAAACTTTTGGTTGCCGACATGTCCGCGTAATTGTTGGTTACGTTTGAAAGGACAACCCGATAGCCCAGGTTAGCCATCCGGTAGGCGAGGTCTTCCGCGCCGGTTCCCAGCAGGTTGTTCCATACATCAGTCTGATACCGTAAATGTGCCAGCGAGCTATCTTCTACCATTCGCTTTTTACCATTTTTAAATACCTTCTTCATGCCAATTTCCTCCCAGCCGTACAGGTAAAGATTACGACTTTCCAGCATGGAGTTTACTTTTGAGAAGTAGTATTTCCAAAGCTCGTCGACATTTTTGATGGAAGGCTCTTTCGCAAGAAGCGCGTTGACTGCAGGTGATTTCTCCCAAACGCCGGGAGGCACTTCATCTCCTCCAAAATGGATGGTTTCCAGAGGAGCGCCGGCTTCTTTGTACATCGCGAGGAGCTCGTCGGTTACTTTTTCCATGAAATTGTACACCGATGGCAGTGCGACATTGACGACATTGTCTCTCCAGCCTTGTACAGAGCGGTATTCTGACTTGTCTTCCGGATCTTTTAGCCGGTATTTTTCAGCGGCTTCTTTCTGGCCTTTCGCCATCAGATCGCGGTAACGTTTTTCCATGGAATAGATGGCTGCACGCGCATGGCCAGGGGTTTCTATCTCAGGAATGACGCGGATATGTCTCGCCGTAGCGTAACGAAGTAATTCGATGTAGTCGCTTTTAGTATAGTAGCCACTGCCGGGATAGGTACTTGCAACGGGGCCAGAACCGTAGGTCGGACGAAGGTGTTCGCTGTCTGTCAACGTATGTCCGCGGCGTGCGCCTACTTCGGTGAGTTCAGGTAGCCCGGGGATTTCCAATCGCCAGCCTTCGTCGTCGTTCAGGTGAAAATGCAGCACGTTCATTTTGTATAACGCCATAAGATCGAGGACTTTCAATATTTCCGCTTTGTTCCGGAAATTACGCGCAACATCCACGAGTAATGCACGGTGCCCGAATCTCGGAGCGTCTTCCACCTCTAGGGTAGGAATACTATAGGAAGCTTGTTTACGTTGCCAGGCGCCGGGCGGGAGCAAGGTTTTCAGCGACTGAATTCCATAGAATATCCCTGCAGGAGAAGACGCCGATACTACGATTTTATCTTTTTGAACGGAAAGTTGATAAGCTTCTCCCTCTGAACTGTTTTTTCGGAGAATAATGGCTTTGCCTGCGCCGTTTGATACGACCTCTGATTTTTTGGTCAGGATATTCCCAAGGTCATCTGACAGTAGTTTCGCCTCATTCGCGAATGCGGCATCGGTAATAATCCTGATTCCGGCATTCAGCTGGAAGGTACCGTTGGTTTTGCGATAGCTGTTCGGGGTTGGGAATATCTTGATCAGATGGGCAGTAGGCACCGTTTTTAGCAGGGCATTTTGATTAAAGATCGCAGCTGCAATTGCCGGTTCATTTTGTATTGCGCTCAAAAAGTCGGGATCGGTGTTTGTAATCGCGTCTCCTTTTGCCGGATTATTGTCCCAAACTATGTAAAAACCCAGAGGCAGGTCGGAAAGGTTTCGAAAATCTTCCGCGGTCACTTTAATGCGGGTGGTAGCTCCGGGAGCCAGTTGCTTGAAATTCCGGGTAGGTGTAATCCTGTAAAGTCCGCCATCCAGCACTGTGATGTCGAAATCTGCATTTTCTTCCTTCTGCTATATTGAAGAAAACCTGGCCGACCCCGATCTGGACAATAAGAAAATCGGCGA
>CAZAVR010000277.1:0-1737 GCA_964488435.1 uncultured Cytophagales bacterium
CGAGGAAATTGTAGGGACTACCACGGTGTTCGATAACCTGGTTTCGACCAAGGCACAGTGGATGTCACGATGGAAAATTCCGGCTTCGCAAAGTTGGCTGAAGCGATACCTGGACGCCCAATATAGCTGATCTTTGAATATATCCTAACTCTTTTTCCCTCCATTGGTTGCTATGAACTGGTTTACCCGGAAAGGCCTTCATCTCGTTGTTTTTGTAGTGGCTGTTTTTCTGCAGTCTTGTGACTCGGGTGTGATCTATCAGGCTTATGAAGACTTCGAAGACGGTCTCTGGTATATAAAAACGACTCCTTCTTTCAAAGTGGAAATAAAGGATACCACGCAGGCGTACAACCTCTATTACCTTGTGCGCAACTCGCTTAAATATCCCTACTATAACCTGTATGTGACACGGGAAATTACTACTCCCGACGGCGGAAAATCAAGCACACTCAGTGAACTTTTCCTTTCGAATGAAAAGACAGGCAAGCCCTTCGGCAATGGTCTCGGAGATATTTTCGATCATAAAATCATTTTTCTCCGCAACCACAGGTTCGAAAGGGCAGGCACTTATACGTTTACTTTTTCTCAGACCATGCGTCAGAATCCCCTGCCTTTTGTGATGGGGATGGGTCTTAGCGTGGAGAAGATTAATCCGTAGAAGGAGTTGTCTTTGTATCGCCGCCGGTGTTTTTTGCCTGGGCGGGTTTACGTTTACGATACCGGGGCTTGTGGGGTTTGGCCTCGTTAGCCAGGGCGGCCTTTCGATTTATCTCTTTCTCTTCCCGCACTTCCATGTTTGGTTCGCCGAGCAGGAAGCCATAAGGCTCAGTGCTTCTGTGCGAATCCAGTACTACTTTCAGGATGGCTGTCAAAGGTAAGGCAAGAATGAGACCCGCTATGCCCCATAGTTCTCCACCGAGCAATAACATCACGATGGCAGCGAAGGGATTAACACTTACTTTAGAACCTACGATGTTCGGCGTAATGAGGTTGCCTTCGAGGAATTGAACAAAGGCCATAACGCCGATGACGCCGAGCGCGGTCCACGGGCTGTCCTCTGTCACAAGCGCCATCAGCGCAGGGAGGACCGAGCCGATGAGTATCCCTATGTAGGGTATCAGTATAAGGAAGGCGGCCAAAAACCCGAAGAATATGGCGTAGTCTACGCCCAGGATCAGCAGACCCACCGAATTCAGTATACCTACAATACCAATTACCAGTACAAGGCCGGCCAGGTAGCTTTTGACCACTTCATATACTTTCTTTAAAATGGAATCGACGTGCTGTTTCGGAAGGGTTTTCAGCACCTTGTAGAAGAAGATTTTAAAGAAATCCCTGTAAAGCAAAAAGAAGAAAATATACAAAGGAACCAGGGTCGCTGTGCCCAGAAGGCCTCCGGCATTGACAAGGGCGTTGAGCATATACTTTTTGGCTTCATTGAGCTGCTGTGACCGGCTTAAGTTGAAGTTCTGTTCGACCAGTCTGAAGATGTTCTCGGTGAGCCCTTCAATCTTGGTTGTGAACCGGGGCAATTCTTCTGCAAAGGCGCCTATTTGTATGGACGCAAGGTAAACCAAACCTGCAACGACAATGATCATGAGCAAAATGCTCAGTATGATCGCGAGAATGCGCGGAAATCGCCAGGATTCGAACTTGGCGCAGAGCGGATGAAGCAGAACGGCGAACAAGGCAGAAAAAGCAATGGGGACAATGGTAGCGCGGAGCACGTAAAGGATA
>CAZAVR010000277.1:1798-5815 GCA_964488435.1 uncultured Cytophagales bacterium
GCGAGCAGGCGATTTTTATGTAGAGCGGGTATTTTCTAAATTTGCTTGCGTTGTCGTAGGATACATTACTCATGGGAAAACTTGCGCTGTTATGGTTTATCTTAAAGGGATCAATATGTGGTTGCCATCCTGAGTCCGTTCGACATAGTATGGAAAAGTCGGTGCGTCAATACAAAATTAGCAAATCCGGGAATCTTTCGTCAATTGTTAATGAAAGTTCAGGATTAGCACGTATAAAAGATCGTGCCAGCTTCTACACGCACAACGATAGCGGAGGAGGGGCTGTGCTTTATGAGATAGATTCTACCGGAAAAGTGTTGGCAGAAAAGGACATTCCCGATGCCAGGAATGTAGATTGGGAGGATCTGGCTTCCGGGGATAACGGTACCCTCTATATAGGTGATATCGGCAATAATTCGAATGTACGGCGGGATCTCGGCATTTATGTAGTGCCCCCCGGCGAAGGGCCGGTGGAGAAGATCCGTTTTTCCTATGCGGACCAGCATGATTTTCCTCCTCCCCGAAACTCGCAGAAATTTGACAGTGAAGCTTTTTTTTATCTGGATAGCACTCTGTACATCTTTACAAAGAATGCTCCTCAAACTGACCATTTCGTGAAATTGTATCAGGTACCGGCTTCCCCTGGTGATTACAGACTTCCTCCCGAAGACAGTATCAGGCTGAAAGTACAGGTAACGGGGGCCGACATCAGTCCGGATGGCAGGACCTTCGCTCTGCTTACCTACGGAAAGATTTTATTGTTTGATGTAAAAGACCGCAAAGTCGATTTTGGGAGGCCGCGATCCTGTATCCGGTTTTTCAGAAAGCAAACCGAGGCCATTCTGTTTCTCAATGATACCGACATGATGATCACTAATGAGCAAGGCAAGGTGTATCATATAATAAAACGAAGATATTAAGTTTGTGTTAAGTTTGTGGTTTCGGGCTTTCAGGTGGAAGGTAAAAGTTAATTTTGCGGACAAGTAACGTAACTTTTTTAAATCATACGTAACACCATGAGTACAGCAAAAGCGGGCAAGCCCAAAATGACTCAGAAAGTTCTGGTTGTGGATGATGAGCCTGATATAGTGGAACTTCTGGTCTATAATCTTCAAAAGGAAGGTTATGAGGTCGACACCGCAGCCAACGGGCAGGAGGCAGTTGAAGCCACGAAGCGGTTTGTTCCGGACCTCATCCTGATGGACATTATGATGCCGAAAATGGACGGCATTGAGGCGGCGCACCAGATTAAGAAAATCCCGGAATTTAAAAATGTTTATCTGTTGTTTCTCACGGCACGTTCCGAAGAATATTCCGAGATAGCCGCATTTGAGATCGGCGCTGATGATTACATCTCAAAGCCCATCAAACCCCGGGCGCTGATGAGCCGGATCAGTGCGGCATTTCGACGGGAAACTTCCAAGACCGAAGCCCCTGATACCCTGGAAGTGGCGGGGATGAGCATCAGCAGGAGAAACTACTCGGTGATGATCGGGGACAAAACCATCGTCCTGCCGAAGAAGGAATTTGAGCTTTTGTTTTTTTTAGCCCAGTCGCCGGAAAAGGTTTTTGGCAGGGAGGAGCTTCTGCATAAAATATGGGGAGCGGATATCTATGTGCTTGAACGTACGGTGGATGTGCACATCCGCAAGCTCCGCGAGAAACTTGGCGATGGACTTATTAAAACCTTAAAAGGAGTCGGGTATCTGTTGACAGAAGGGGAGTAGCTCACGTGAAAGCGATAGTTCAGAAGAAATGGATAGGCTGATCATCCTGTTTTCGGGTTGGTTTTTCTGACATAAGGTTGGTCTTTTTTGCTGTTTTTCCCTTTTGTTGCGTATCCAAAATAGTTGTTTTCCCATATATACATTGACATTCTTCCTGCGTTTTTAGAAAGTTCGGTTCTGACGGCCAGCTGAAGAGGAGTTTGGTGTTCAAAAGATGGAGGGTTCAGTCCGGGAACGCGTTTTCCGGGTCGAGTGTAATTAATGCAGTGACATTCATCCTTTAGTAGGATGAAAAACATTATATTAGCTGCCTGTTCCTTACATTCTCAAAACAAAATGTCTATGTGGGTTAAAATAAAGATGGTTCTGCCGCTGATAGCGGTCTGTTTTTTTCTTGGCGGATGTGAGGGTAAGAAGGAAAAAATCAGATGGGCCAATCTTGACAAATCGGAAATTACCGGTACGGAAAAGCCGGATGTAAGTAAATTAAATGTAGACATTTACCTGGACGTTACCACTTCGATGAAGGGTTTTGTTTCCCGGGATATTTCGAATTTCAGTAAGCTGATCGATGAGATCGAGTCGACCTGTCAGACTGTCTGGAAAACCACCGATATCAAGTACTATAAATACGGACGCACGGTCGACAGTATTTCCAGAGCGGAGTTTGTGACCTCCAAAAACTCTCCTGTTATTTTCTCAGATCCCAAAATCAGCACCCAGACCAATTTTGCCGCGGCGCTGCGTAATACGGATGCGGAGCGCGTGAGTATATTGATCACCGATCTTTTTTATAACAAAAATGATGTCAATCTGGTCGTAAACGCCCTCAAAGAGCAGGTGATTGCGAAGGGCGTGGAAATAGGTGTGATAGGCCTTACCAGTGGTTTTAACGGAATAGTGGCGGACGTGCAGCCCCCCGTTCAGGTCAAAGGTGAGCGACCTGTATACGTGCTGGTTCTGGGAGGGAAGAAAAATATAGAGCTTCTTTTCAGCGGTATCAAGAACAAATCCTACACCAGCGAGGGGCAATATCTCCTGATCACCAATACGCCTTCCGGTGAATTTTCAGTATCGCTTCAAAAGGATCGCAGAAGCAAATCCATCAATAATCAGAGTCTTCCCGATAAGAACTGGGAAAAATACGGTACCGTATTTAATTTCCGGATGAAGGAGAAGGAAACCTCGGCCGTATTGAATCTGGATATACAGCTTGATATCAATAAAGATACGCCGGGCTTTGGCGTGAAAAATCTCAAAACCCTTGTGTTCAGGAAAGTGGCCGGGAGTACGGACTCTGTAGCTGCAGACCAGGAGCTGAAGCTTTCCAATCTTACATTGGAAAAAGACAGGCTTAAAGCCGATGTGTTGCTGAACAACGCTGAGGGGGGCCGGTCAGTACGCCTATGTGGTCTATTTCACATTTGAAAATACGGTTCCGATGCAAATGCCGCTGTGGGTTGTAAATACCACCACCGGGGAATACCGACAGGGCGTGAACGAAAATAAAACACTGAACCTTGAGAAGTTATTGAGCGATGTGGTGATGAGTCATATCACTGCCAGGCAGCCCAAAATTGCCAAATTTTACGTTTTCCTTGAAAAGAAATAAACTGAATAATAAACACCAACCCTTTTTATGAACAAAAGTCCTATTAACTATTTGCTGACCGCTGTTTTAGGAGCTATCCTCTGGGTCGCGTTTGCCATTTTTATGGGTAGCTACCTGTCTGAAAATCCAAGTCTGGCGGAAAAATATCCTGAAGCACTTGCAGAAGAGTTGAGATTAATATTTGGTATAGCCATGCTTACGAGTGTGGGATTCGCCTGCTATTGGTACTATTATGGCAGTCAGGAGAAGGTAGCAGGAGAGCTGCCCGAAGCGAAGAGAAAATGGAAAGTTCTCTTTTTCCTGCTGATGCTTTTGGCTGTGGGGCTTACCATATTTATTGTAGTCCTCAACCTGGACGAAGGGATAGAGTCATCGTGGTTTATCACTTATTTTGGAATCCTCTCTGTTCTAACCTATTTCCTGTTCTGGATTTCTACATTTTTTCTTTCACCCCGTACAGTAAAATTCCTGCCTTTCGGAAAGTAAGGTATCAGGTACAGTCGCAATACAAACAAAAGCTGTTTTTTCAATGTCGTCTAAGGCATGACAATCAGTGAAAATATACCGGATATGATTAAAAACGTATTAATTGGAATTGGAGGTACGGGCTCTAAAATTGTGGAGGCGGCGGTTCACTTATGTGCAGCGGGGTTAGGCCCAGATAAACTTAGTGTCTTT
>CAZAVR010000278.1:0-5814 GCA_964488435.1 uncultured Cytophagales bacterium
GGGCTAAAGCCCGGCCGCAACACCTCACCACTAAAATGTCAGGTTAACAGCTAGGAACCCGTATTTGTTGACGGGATTGTAGCCCGGCGAAAACCTCAGGGACGTGCTTCGAAGCGGTTCGTTTCTTCTGAGGAGCTCCCTGGTCAGCTTACTGGCCTTAGCGGCATTTTTGCCTCCGCGGACAAAGCCGATGGTACCTAGCGTGGCGCCACCCAGTAACCCTCCGACAAGCATGACCGCACCCGTATTGAACTTATTATCGTCGACGATAACTGATACTCCGGAACTGGTGGTCGAAGTACTTTCTCCCATAAGCACCGTTCCTACGCCCATCGCGATCACGCCCAGAGAAGTAAAGACAATGCCTCCGGTAAAAGCTGATTTTGACTTCTGCTTGAAATGAAGGCGGGCCGCCCTTAGTTCGTCCGGGCTCCAGGAATACATCAAAGCTTCAAATTTGTTTCTCGGGATAGGAGCCGGGGACTTATACACCACAGGCTTTTCAGCTGCTTCAGGCGTAAAATAAGTTTCAGTGACAGGAGCGGGAAAAGATTCTTTCTCCCCGTTTCCGTATTCAATGGCTTCAAGATCCGATTTCTTAACCACGAATAGCGGACCATCAGGATCCGATTTCTTCTTATAAGATACAGAAACGTCGCTGACTTCCGTGATGATCACTTCTATCCTGGATTTATCCCTCATGATGAGTACATCGTTGCCGCGAACCTGGGCATTGATGGTCGCCGCCTGCATGATTGAAAGGAGAATGAACAACAAAAAAAATCTTACAAACATAGATTCCGAGGTTTACTGAGCGTATATAAGGTAAGTCAACAACATATACTCTACTAAAAAGGCCTGAATTCAGGCTATACTCCCCACTTATCGAGAAGCTTTATCAGCACGTCAAAGTCTTTCGGATAAGGCGCCTCTACCCTGATACCCTCTCCGTTCATCCGAAAAAAACTAAGAGAATGGGCATGCAAGGCTACTCTCTGGATAATCGGTAATTCCTCCGTCTCCTTCTTCAGATTAAACTTCCGTTTCAATTCCGACAAATATATCGCTTCGCCTCCATATTGCGGATCACAGACAATAGGTGCCTTCAAACATGAAAGATGAATCCGGATCTGGTGCATGCGTCCGGTAATAGGAATGCACTCCACTAGCGTATAGTTACGGTAGCACTTCAGGGTGTTGAAAATAGTCTCTGCCGGCTTTCCTGCCGCTCTGTCTATTTTGACGGCTGTGCCATTCTTGAGTGGCAGAATAGGCAAAAAAACAGAAATAGACTCCAACTTCTGTACGCCTGTAGCCACGGCATGATATCGCTTGGTCACTTCCCTATGCTCAAATTGCATGGAAAGATGCCTGTAGGCAGCAGGATTTTTTGCAAAAGCGAGCACACCTGACGTCTCCTTATCCAGCCGATGCGCCGCCTGCAGCTCCGGATGATGATCTTTCGCCAGCCTTAGAAGACTTCCCCCCCGATCACGGGTGCGTTCATCCAGCGTAGCCAGGTGAGGAGGCTTATTTACCAGCAAAAAATCTTCGTCCTCAAAAAGTATAATATCTTTAAAATTGATCTTCATAGATACAATCCTTCGTTTTAAGTAAATTTAACCCCAATACCACGGGAATGCAGACGAGAAATGCATCAAAAAAAGGCTGCTTTTATTTAAACAGCCTTTCTCTGTACCGTGTATACATGCTTAAAAATGCCGTTCTCCGGTCTCTCTCTTACCCAACATGACCGCACCCACCATAGCCACCAGAAGCAGGATTGAGGCAAGTTCAAAGGGCAGCAAATATTGATTGAACAATACCTTTCCAAGACTTTCGACCATGCCGGTCTGCGAATTATACAGTATCGGATCTGCTCCGCCAAGCTCCACTTTACGATACACCCCGAAAAGAATAACAAAAATGGTTCCGCCTACGATCATAGCGGCTATCTTGGTCAGATTGGTTTTCGTTTCTTCGTCACCCTTTCGCATATTGAGAAACATAATAACAAACAGAAACAATACCATGATAGCTCCGGCGTAAACGATTATATTCACCGCCGCCAGAAATTGAGCATTCAGGAGAATGTAATGGCCGGAAAGGCAAAAAAACGTCAGAATAAGATATAAAACACTGTGTATCGGATTTTTCGTCAGGATGACCATCAATGCACTCAGGATGGTAACAAATGCCAGGAAATAGAACAACGAAACGGTAGGATTTTCGATCCAGAATTTCATTTTTGATGATTTAGTAATTAGCGTTCAAAACAATATTCGGATGCGTCAGGGTATGGCACGGGGTTCCACCGAAACCTGCTGACCTGAAGCTCTCTGGCGGTCGATGACAAGTGCTTCTTCTTTTGTCCACGCCTCCCTGGTGTACCGGTTATTAATATCCTCTACCAGAAGATCCTTGCCCCATATTACTTCGTCCCTGTCGCTGAAAACAGGCACAAACTCGTCGTGTCTCAGATACACGGCCTGCTTCGGGCAGGCCTCTTCACAAAGACCGCAAAAAATACACCGCAACATGTTGACTTCGTATACTGCAGCATATTTCTCCTCTCTGTAGAGATGCTCTTCTCCCTTCTGCCTTTCCTCTGCGATCATAGAGATGGCCTCAGCCGGACAGGCAACGGCACAAAGCCCACAAGCCGTACAACGTTCGCGCCCCTCCTCATCTCTTTTCAAAATGTGACGGCCCCTGAAAACCGGGCCCAAATAACGTTTTACCTCAGGATACTGGATGGTAACTTTCTTGGCAAAAAAATGCTTCAGCGTAATCGCCAGTCCATGAGCAATCGCCGGAAGATAGGCCTTCTCAGCCCATGTCATTTCTTTGTTACTTACCTGCTTGGATCTATTTGTCAGTTGCATGATTATCTGTTTGTCTGAACGCCCGCCGGAACTGATCCCGATAGGTACGCTAAACTATATGAGAACTTCCTGCCTGCTTATTGAAGCAAAGCCACGATGAAAGGTTTTAAAAACAATATACCGCTACCGGTGATGATGATATTTACGATGGCAAGCGGGATCAGACTTTTCCAACCCAGATTCATCAGCTGATCATACCTGAATCGAGGCAGGGTCCAACGTACCCACATATAAAAGAAGACAAAAAATATCGCCTTACCAAACAAAACCATGGTTCCTATCAGGGTGGCCACGTTATGACCTGCATCCGTACCCAGAGCGCCGGTAAGCATTCCGTATACCCAATCCATACCCGGATAATTATACCCCCCGAAATACAGAGAAGATATCAGCACCGAAGAAATGAACATATTGATGTACTCTGCAAAAAGATAAAAACCGAGCTTCATACTTCCATATTCCGTGTGATATCCGCCTACAAGTTCCGTTTCGCATTCCGGCAAATCAAACGGCGTCCTGTTACACTCTGCAAAGGCGCAGGTAAGAAAAATAATAAAACCCAGGGGCTGATACCAGATATTCCAGTTTCCACCATGCTGCTGCGCCACTATCTCTCCTATAGAAAGTGAGCTGGACATCATCAGGATGGCAATAATGGAAAGTCCCATGGCTATCTCGTAGCTGATATTCTGAGAAGCGCCCCGGATAGCTCCCAACAGAGAGAATTTGTTATTCGACGCCCAGCCGCCCACCATGATTCCATATACTCCGAGTGACACCACGCCAAAAACATACAAAATTCCTATATTCGCCTCCACGCCCTGTACAGGTATTTCCAGGCCGTCGAAACGAATGGTATGACCAAACGGTATGACGGCACTGGTCATCAAGGCAGTAAGCATCGCAAGGCCCGGCGCAATAATAAAAAGCCATTTGCTTGCCTGAGCCGGAACAAAGTCTTCTTTAAAAAACATCTTTCCTGCATCCGCCAAAGGTTGAAACATCCCCCCCCCAGCCCGCACGGTTAGGCCCGGGTCGATCCTGTATAAAAGCAGCAACCTTACGTTCTCCCCAGGTTGAATACATGGCGATTCCCAGCGTAACCGCAAAAATGATCAACACGACGATCGATTTTATTATAAATTCGGTTAATTCCATCAGTTATAGATAGCAATTGATTATCATTCTACTCTTAATTGTTCTCAGCGGACAATGACCTCTGGTTCGCTTTGGCATTATTCTGAAGGCTTAAATTCCTCACCGTAGCATCGTCAGTGATATACGCACGGGTATCATCGATTGCTTTATACTGAGTCTCCGCCAACTTAAGGGCAAAGTCAGGTTTTGCAATCAGGTTACGTCCATATTTATTGGCTGAAATCACCGAGCTCCTCTGTATTCTGGTGGGGCCTTCAATGACCCAGTCGCTGGTTTTCTTTTTCTCAAATCTGCAGGTATTACAGATAAACTCTTTTACTTCTCCCCACTCATTTTTTCTTGCTGTGACACGGATCACCTCATCTCCCCGATACCAAAGTGTCACGTTTCCGCTGCACTTCCCGCAGTTGCAATGTGCGTCCACAGGCTTTGAGAACCACACCCTGTTTTTGAAACGAAAAGTTTTGTCCGTCAAAGCACCCACCGGACAAACATCAATCACGTTACCTGAGAAGTCATTATCTATAGCCTTGTGAATGTAAGTGCTGATCTCGGCATGGTCCCCTCTGTTCATCACACCATGCACGCGGCCATCTGTGATCTGATCAGCGGTAAAAACACAACGGTAGCAAAGAATACACCGATTCATGTGCAACTGCACGTATGGCCCTATATCTTCCTTTTCAAAGGTTCTGCGCTCCTCTTCTGTCCTTGTCTTCTCAGATCCATGCTCGTAGGCAAAATCCTGAAGATGGCATTCTCCGGCCTGATCGCAGATCGGGCAATCCAGCGGGTGATTAAGCAGGAGAAACTCTACGACACCCTTCCTGGCTTCGAGTACTGCCGGATTGGTAACATTCTCCACCACCATCCCGTCCTGAACCTGCGTAATACAGGATGGGACCAGTTTGGGCATGGGACGCGGGTCCTTAGCAGAGCCGGCGCTTACCTTTACCAGACAGGCACGACACTTTCCCCCGGAGCTTTTCAAAGGCTCATAATAACACATAGCAGGAGGTACAAGATGATGCTGAGTCGCATCGGCCTCGGCAATCCTCCGTGCAGCCTGCATGATACTTGTCCCAGGCTCCACTTCAACCTCTATACCATCAAAGGTAACTTTCAGCAATGTTGGTTTGGTTTCTTCCATTTTCAATCTATATACTACCGGTAAGACCGGCATGATTCTGCCTATTTTTTCTCCGGACCCCGGCCCCCGGTCTTTCCGGAACAGGGATTATTTTCTTGATAACCTTTACTGCCTTACTGTCTGGTAAATATCAAACCCCTCTACCGAACAGCAGTAACTCAGTGTATTCCCAAAACGATAGTTGAGTATTCCCTCCGGAGGTGTACCCCTGTTGGAAATAACGAACCTTATTTTCCCATTCTTTATTAAACCCTTTACGGCACTGAAATCGAAAGTCTTATTTGCATGACCCAGTTCCACTATATCTTTAAAAGGCATAATCACATTTCTAAATAAAAAATGTGTCAAAAAATAGCCCGAAAAATGCTCTCCCCCCACATCAAGGTGCACCCACTCGCCCGCGGCAAGTTGCTTTTCCTTATATAAAAACTCGCTTAAAGCTCTCTCTTTAATATAATTGGCCTCATATCCTCTCATGGGCTCCTTCTGGTAATTCAGTAGGACATAAAGTGAACAATGGCAACAAAACAGCGTGATATATAACAGCAAAGTATTTCTCAGGAAACCCGGCTCACCGATATATTTTTTGCTCACTTCATTCAAATATAAGGCAATAGACAA
>CAZAVR010000279.1:0-5811 GCA_964488435.1 uncultured Cytophagales bacterium
TGACCCGAAGGCAGTGAAGTCGACTTCCCATATCCCTTCCTGTCCCTGCTGAACGACGATTTTATTGCCGCCAGTGCCACCTACGGTAGGATACCCACCGTCGCCATTGGCTATCGACGGGCCTTTCAGCTCCTGAGAGCGGTTGTCAATCCGGCCTTCGGTCGTTGTGTATGTATTGCCATTCGGAGCCCGGAGGTATATGGTCCCGGTGCGCTGAGTGGTATAGTGTTTGAGGCCCTGGGCGCTTGAGCCCACATAGATAGTCTCGCCCACTTTCGCATATACTTTCATGGTACCGGGCGTAGGAAAGGGGTTGAATTGCGCGCGCGGCGTGATGTTCAGCGGACGTGTCAAAAGATACGCTCTCCGCCCTTTGGCATTGGCTGGGTAGAGATTACGGCTACCGTCGGCATAGGCCAGCTCGCTCAGGCCTGTTAAAATGACGAGTAAAGTGCAAAAGTAACGTGTAAGCATAATTGAAAATTTTTGAGAACGGGTTTTGCATATTCTGAAGAATTGAAAACCTGCAAATGAGTGTTGTATTCAGCAAAAGTGCTGATACAAAAGTATATAACCTCAAAAATTTCGTTTGTAGATATTGGCGGAACTTTAATTAAACATAGTATGTGGTGTGTAGAATTTTTTTGCGGGTCCGGCCGGCTTTGGAGGCAGAGGCTTAGGATCGTCCGCTTGAAACAGAATTTTATTTTGCGATGCCTGTTTTTTTACGAGAAAAGGCAAGCAAAAAATAAATTGCTTGCCTTTTGGGAATATAATTATCGGGTATATTATGTAATATTCAGAATAATATTCTGTTTTTCATTTTAGCGTAATGTGTTACATGACTTGGTTTATGCTGTGGCGTCCATGTAGAATTCATCCTACCGGGCTAGTAAATCCAAGGGTAGGCAGGGAAATGGACAGGCATAGAATTTCAGGTCGGATCCGGCTTTTTATTTAAGCACCCAGTCTTTGTAGCGCTTGAGTGCTTCCAGAAAGTAATAGTCTGCGTAGATAAGAGGAACATCTATTTCCGAATTGAGCGGGAGTGCCCCGGTGCTATGCAGAAGAAGAAATCCCCCGTTTTCTCCCGGCTTGGACCGGTATTTATCTGAGGAGAGGGACCGGAGAATCGTTTCTGAATTTTTGATGTAGTTTTTCTGGTTTTCTCCTTTGGTAAATAAACTCAGCTCAAGAAGAGCCGATGCAATAATAGCGCCTGCTGAGGCATCTTTCATCGCAAACGGAATAAGGGGAGCATCAAAGTCCCAGAAAGGAATTTTGTCTTCAGGGAGATTGGGATGTTCAAGGAGGAACTTTGCGATGTTTTCAGCCTGGGAGAGATATCTGGGATCCTTGGTATCACGGTACATATTTACGAAACCGTAAAGCGCCCATGCCTGTCCGCGGGCCCAGGCCGAAGTATTGGCGGCTCCCTGCCAGGTGGCTTTTTTTATGACTTTTCCAGTGTTGAGATCGAAATCAATCAGGTGAAAGGAACTAAAATCGGGTCTGAAATGGTGTTTGATCGTCGAATTTGTGTGAGTAACCGCAATTTTCCGGTATTTGGCGTCACCCCCGTTGGCACTTACCCAGTTCAGCATCTCCAGGTTCATCATGTTGTCGATGATCACAGGGCAATTGAAATATTTGTTTTTATCCCAGGACTGGATAGCCGAAATGGAAGGGCGGTACCTCGTGCTGAGTGATTCGGCTGAGCGGAAAATAATGTCTTTATAGGCCTGCTTTTTGGTAATACGGTAGGCATTGCCAAAGCTGCAGAACATCATAAATCCAAGATCATGATTCCCCGTATAGGTTTGATTAGGTTCAATTATTTTTAGCGTCCGCTCTGCTTCGGCCAGGATATCCTTGTCAAGGGTCTGTTCATAGATGTACCAGAGCGACCCAGGATAAAACCCAGTGCACCACCATTCTTTTTTCCTGGAAAGCAGCTTTCCTTCTTTGGCATCGTAGCTTTGAGGAAGCAGGTCCGGAGTAGTTTTGCCCGCCATTATCTTATACTGGTCTCTTGCAAACGCGAAGTTTTCATCGATCAGGTCTTTCATGCTCTTTTGCGCAGAGACCTGAAACGAAACAAAAAACAAGGAGGCAATCGAATAAAGGATAGTTTTGTACATAGTGGACATAAGTGCTGAATTGAGGATTTCTACTTTTGTGTTATAGACGCGGTTTTTGCCGATATCCCCGAACCAGGGGCGTAATTTAGTCGACGACGGCGAGAGTTCGCAGCGATCTTCAGGCGGCGGGATTATTAAAAATTGCACTTTTGAAGTAACTTGCTCCGCCGGAAGCCATTGGGGCTTTCAGGTATTTTTTAACCATAATTCTTATGTCATTCATTTCAAATGAGCGCCCTGAGACCGACCAGGTCATAACTGATATTGTAGACTACGTACTTGATTACGAAATTACGGGAAGGGAGGCCTGGGAAACTGCGCATTACTGTCTGTTGGATACCCTTGGGTGCGGATTTGAGGCGTTGACCTATCCGGCATGCACCAAACTTCTGGGGCCTGTAGTACCCGGAACCATCGTTCCTAACGGGGCAAAAGTTCCCGGCACATCCTTTCAGCTCGATCCTGTCCAGGCGGCGTTTAATATTGGTGCCATTATTCGCTGGCTGGATTTTAATGATACCTGGCTTGCAGCGGAGTGGGGGCATCCCTCTGATAACCTGGGAGGAATTCTGGCTACGGCAGACTGGCTTTCGCGAACCGCCGTTGCGGCCGGCAAAGCACCACTACGTGTGAGTGATGTGCTGGATGCGATGATCCGGGCACATGAGATTCAGGGCGTGATTGCCTTGGAAAATTCCTTTAATCGGGTAGGTTTGGATCATGTTATTTTGGTGAAACTTGCTTCCACAGCTGTAGTGGGGCGGCTTTTGGGATTGTCCAGAGAGGAGCTTGTCAACGCCGTGACCCTGGCCTTTGTTGACGGTCAGTCGCTAAGGACTTACCGCCACACACCCAATACCGGCAGCCGGAAGTCCTGGGCGGCCGGTGATGCCACTTCCAGGGCGGTTCGATTGGCATTGATTGCACAAACAGGTGAAATGGGTTATCCGTCGGTGCTAACGGCGCCTGTATGGGGTTTTTATGATGTGCTTTTCAAAGGGAATGCTTTTACATTTCAGCGTGGCTACGGATCGTACGTAATGGAGAATGTCCTTTTCAAGATTTCGTTTCCGGCAGAATTCCATTCACAGACGGCCGTAGAAGCAGCAATGACCTTGCACGGTGTCCTCAAATCCATGGGAAAGACAGCTGCAGATATCAAAAGCATAAGAGTACGGACCCATGAAGCAGCCATCCGCATCATTGATAAAAAAGGGCCGCTTCATAATCCGGCCGACCGCGATCATTGCATACAATACATGATTGCCGTGCCGCTGATCTACGGAAGGCTGACCGCCGCAGACTATGAAGATGCCATTGCTGCTGATCCGCGAATAGATGCATTAAGAGATAAAATGTATACGGAAGAGGATGCCGCGTTTTCAATAGATTACCACGATCCTGAAAAGAGATCTATTGCCAACGCACTTTTGATAGAGCTAAGCGACAGTACGCTGCTCGATGAAGTAGTGGTAGAGTATCCTGTGGGTCACAAGCGGAGGAGAAGTGAAGGAATTCCGCTTTTGATTGAGAAGTTTAAAATCAATCTTGCACGTAAGTTTCCGGCGAAACAGCAAAAAAATATCCTTGAAACAACGCTGGATTTCGATAAGCTTGCCGCGATGCCGGTCAATGATTTCGTTGACTTACTTGTCGTGTGATGATACATTGAAATTTTGGGAGCACTTGCGTTCGCACGCGCTCCCAAAATGTAAAATTAGAGCTTCGGCACCTTTGATTTAGTGGCTTCTACGTCTTTCTGTTTGTTTTGAAGAAATGTATTGGCGGATTCAATTTCTGCCGCCACTTTCACTTGCTCGTCTTTCAATTTTTGGAGCTCTTTTTCTGCCCTTTCGATATCCCTGGTAATGCGCTCACTGTCTTTTACCAGCTTTTTATGGTTTTTCTCGGCATCTGTAAAATCCGTCTCTACCACGCGTATTTGTTCCTGGCCGGTCGCATAATCCAAAAACTCTCTGAGGAATTTTTCTCCGGAAGCATAATTACTGTCGGTATTGTTAGTAATGAAGGCTCCGTTTACATTCAGCGCCATAAACAGGGTGCTGATATTTTTGGATGATTGGATCGTACTTGTCAGATCTACAGGACCGGCAGAGATATTCGGGATATAGGACCTCTGAAGTTGATAAGCGCCCTTTTTGCTTCTCACTTTTCCAAATTTCCCCAGGTAGGTTTTCCAATAGGTATTCAGGTATTTTTCCTGAATACTGGAGCTCAGGTTATACCCGTAGTATTCTATTTTGTCGATCGTTTGCTTACCTGGCGCTATGGTTTGGCCGTTGATGTCCGCAAAAACTGCGGTCAGCATCATAAGGGTGCCCAAGATTTTTGTTTTCATAATGATGATTTTTTTAGTTCGCCTGATATTTAAAGAGTGCTTTGATAAACCCGCTCAAGCTATTTTGCGGGTTACGATCACCACTTTTCTGCCGGAATGCAGAGTAGTAGCAAACAGAAACTGATTGCCGCCTTCTTTTAGACGTAGTTTTTTTTCAATAAGTCATCCGGTTTCATTGGAAAATTACGAACAGCCAGGTTTACCTGGGGACCATCTAACCAGGCATTCAGTTCCTTTTTATCCGGAGCAACGGTTCCATAAATTTCAAAAATCCTTCCGGGAAAGTCATCTATTTTTTTATCAGAGGTATAAATATGGCTATTAGCGGCAATTTTACCAACGTTATACGAGCTGGCGATAGATCGGAAGCCGCCGGATTTGAGAACAGAAGGGAATGGCTCATAGAGGTATTTCAGGGGGTCGCTTAGTAAGACCTGCGTGCCAGGCTCATCTTCCTTGTTAAAGGTGAACTGATGCGTAGCGATGCCGCTTCTGTCTAACTGTACAGCCGTTATTTCAGTAAGGGCTCCGTCAGGTTTTTCCGCATCTATGAGGTAAAGCACTTCCTTACATTCCCTGTCCAGCCCTACGACAAACACTTTGGAGATGCCGGGTATGAGGGCGATCGTCTGGCTGATATCCAGTAAAGGTGAGGTTTTGACGAGGACACGCGGAGCGATTCGCATCAGAAACTCAATTTCTGAAACGATAGCCGGCTCGCAATCGGCAAGGCTTACCATTTTCCGGTTTTGCCCGTCCCTCCGGGCAGGGTCGGCGTATATCCAATCTGCCGAAAGCGGACGGCTTTTAAGTGTTTCCATCCCGTTTTCGGGGAAAACACTAACATGTGCAGCGCCCAGTTTCTGTAGATTATGACGCGTTAAATACGCCAGCTGTTCCTGGTATTCGAAGCAGGTCACTTCACCGAAATGACGGCTCATGTAGTAGCAGTCCACACCCATACCGCCCGTGAGGTCGATCAGGTGTTTCCCTCCTACAAGGCTTGCTTTAAACCGTGCGGTTGCTTCCGACGAAGCCTGTTCAACGGAAAGAGGAGACGGAAAAACAAGCAATGAATTCGCGTACCATTCCGGGAGTTTGTTTTTTGCTTTCTGACGCGCGCTAATCTGAGACAGGACCCTGGCAGGATCGATGTCACGGTTATGTTTCATACCAAGTGCGAGAGAAGCCGGATCTTCGTGCAGATGATTCAGGACAAATTCTGCTTCTTCGTTGCCCAAAAATGAAGCGGAGGGTAGTTGGTCTGCAGGACGCATGACAAAAGATTTGTTTAAACTCCGAACCGGATGG
>CAZAVR010000280.1:0-5805 GCA_964488435.1 uncultured Cytophagales bacterium
CCATCCGGAAAAATGAACGATCTCGTCGTACCCGCCCAATCCTTGATATGTTTTCCATTGAAGTTTTCGTGACGCAGTTCATCCTTTGTATAAGGGATGCCCCAAAACTGGACTGTAATTCTGTTATCATAAGTTGCGGTCAGCGTTGTCCCTGCAAATTTAATACTATGCCCACCGTTGGTTACAAATTGATAAGCCTTCTGTTGCGCATGATAGCTTAACCTGCCCTTCACCAATACTTCCTCGCATAGGCTAAAATCAGGAAGTGTCGGAACAACTGTCTTCTTTCTACAGGAAAAAATCAGCATGCATAACAGAAATAGAGAAAGGGAAGAGCTTATTCTTAATAGTGCCATACAAATAAAAATATATAAAGGTGGATTTGGAACAAAAATAGAAAACAGATTCAAGACAGCCAAAGCTTAAGTCACCAAATGCCCCCCGATAATGAATTTCCAAATTTTATTCCAAATTAAAACTAAAATAACATTAAATTCAGAACAAACAAAAAGTAAAACCCTCTATTCTCCTCCAAAACTCAACACATCACAACACATACCAAATTATATTTGTTTTCAAGAAAGGCAATTCTTCTTTTGTATTTCCTGATTATAGAAATATTTAAGTCATATCTTGTGGCTTAAAAATAAATATAACATCATATCTACCTCAAAAATGACGCATAACTCATCCTCCGCCGACGTCCTCATCATTTCTCCCGGAGAAGGGCGTATGTATGATTGCGGAACCATGACAGCCATTTTCAAAGCGGATGAAAGTGAGACGGACGCAAAATACAGTGTATCCGAATGGTGGCTGGAGCCGCTTTCAGAAGGCCCGGGCGCACACCAGCATGAGGAAAATGATGAGGTTTTCTATGTGCTTGAAGGTACTACCTCATTTTTAGTCGGAGAGCAGTGGGTCGATGCTCCCAAGGGGACCTTTCTCAGGATACCGGCCAAAACTATGCACGATTTTGCCAATAGAACGGAGAAGAAAACGGGTGTACTCAATTTTTTCATCCCCGGTGGCTTTGAAAGAAACATGCCTGCGATTGTCGATTGGTTTAAGACGAATGGTTGATGAACTTCAGGGAGACAGCAGTAAAGCTCTGTTATTCCGCCCGAAAAAAAGCCTTTCCTTCAGGCATGCTACCTGAAGGAAAGGTCGTACGGAGGATAATGTAAGGTGTGATTTTCTTTTGAAGCGTCGCAACGAAAATGTGCCGGTTACTGCCTTACGACACAATCGAACTGCGCAGCTACCAACATCGTTTCATGCTCGGTGTGGTTGCAGTTTTGATCATCCGCGTGCTTCACAACCACCTTCCCGATCACGCTCCCCTTTATTTTCTGCTGTCCGTCTACCGTATATATTTTGTCAAACGTAACAAAACCGGTTTCTGTCTGCGCCTTGCCGCAATGCGTGTAGTGAGATGAGCCGCCTTTTTTCTGCACTCCGTTCATGGCATTCACCACCGTACCTGTCAGGTCAAATCCGAATTTACCTTCTGAAAAACGGTTGGTCATAAGGGTCAGGGAAACACCCTGTGTCGCCGGGGCATCGAGAGACAATATACTAATTGAAAAATTCTGACCGTTTCGGGCTGCCGTTACTGAAACATTCTCTGTGGTATGCCCGCCGACACTAAGTTCGTCGCCAAAGAGGATATCGATATTTGAAACCAGCATGAGTTTCGCTTTGCCCGTATGGCGCAGTTCTACTGCGATAGCTACCGGGTTATTCTCTTTCGGCATTTTTCCGGGTGCAGTATAAAGTATTTTTGCCTGCTTACCTGTCAAAATATGTCCAACCGAACCGTAAGTCTGCTCTTTCGGACCCTCAGTGGAAAAGTCTATGCCATTCAGGTAAATTCCGGAAATATCAGACCTATCGGCTGGTCGCGGAAGCGATAAAAACAACATTTTATCCGTTTCGAACTCAGCGGGCATTACTTTTCCGGCCCACGAGTCGAACATACCATTATAATCAAGCGTTTCCAGTGTTAGCTCCTTTGTTTGTGTCAGCACCACCGAATCTACTTCTGGTGTCAGGCGGTACTTCGTCACCAGTGACCACCAGCTGAAATGATTGATCCTGCCCGTGATGGTCTTTTTCACTTTATCCACTTTCACGGGCTGCGCCAGCTGCCATACTCTGTCTGCACGCTGAAAAGCCAGACCCAGCATATCCGGAGAGCTTCCTGCCATTTCTTCATCTGTATAGTTGTAGGTGAAGGTAACCGGCTTCTCAAACCGGCTTCCGTCGGGACCGAATTCAAAACCCTGGCCTATACCATTCCAGGCCGTGTTCTCCACAGGCTGGATGGTGATGGTTTTGGATTCCTTCAGCGCTCCCTCAGGGAACTCAAGCGTCAGTTTCCCATTTGGTGAAGTAATTGCTCCTCCTTCAGGGCCTATCATTTGGGACACAGCTGCACCGATGGGCTTGCCAATTTCAGTGGGTGTTCCTTTACCCGGATCTCCATTTGGAGAAGGGCTACCGCGTTCACAGGCGAAGAAAAAAACAAGGGAAACGATAAGTAAACAGGGTATTGAGTTTTTCATGGCTAAAGATTTGTTTGGTTAATTGACAGGACCTTATGTCCTTTATCGACACCACAAACCTAGCGCATTACCTTCTCTACCTAAAACCGTTTATACACCAGTTGCCTGGCTAAATGCACCAATTGACTATTTCGGTGCGTGAACTGTACTCACTATTTACCCATCCAGTTTTTGAAATCCGTCACCTTTTCTCGGCTTACAAGCACCTCCTTAGCATAAGACGGCAAAAGTGTAAGCGACAACCGGCTTCCGAAATACGGATCCATCTTTACTATTGAATCATGTGTAACGAGCATGGATCGGTTGATGCGGAAAAAGAAAGACGGATCCAGCATATCTTCCAGCTCGTCTAGGGTATAGTCTACCAGCGACTTAAGATTTGTACGGGTAACAAGAAAACTATACCGGTCTTCCGTAAGAAGGTAGGCAATCTCATTGGTTTTCACTGACAATAACTTCTGCCCCTGCTTTACCAGGAAACGGTCACGATACTCCTTTTCGGATGACTGTTTCAGATCCTGCAATAGTTTCCTGATATCCTGGATCGGATCAGCTGCCGCCTGCTCCCTGAGTAAATGGTACTTATCAAGGCTTCTGCGCAGCTCATCTGCCTGTATGGGCTTCAGCAAGTAATCTATACTGTTAACTTTAAACGCCTGTAACGCATACTCATCATAAGAAGTAGTAAAAATAATGGTACTTGACAACGTGACACGATCAAAAATACCAAAACTCTGCCCGTCAGACAACTCGATGTCCAGAAAAACCAGGTCGGGATCGGGAAGATTTTGCAACCTTCGCTGTGCTATCCATTCTACCGTCCCCTCAATACTATCGGTGATACCGACAATCTCTACCGCCACTCCTACCTCGTCAATCAGCTTTTTTAATCTCCGTATGGCCAATGCCTCGTCTTCTACTATTAATGCTTTCATCCGCGCATGAATTAATATGCTATAATTTGATCTGTAAAACCTAACGCTATGAGTCGGGTATCTGCTTAACGTCTATCTCACCAGGGGCAGAATCACCTCAAAGCGATCCGGGCCGTTAAAAATAACGGGCTCATGCAGGGTCGGCCATGTCTGCCTGAGCAATTCGTACTTGGCGGCAATATTGGCGAGCCCGACGCGTGTCGATTCAAGGGGTGTCTGGCCATTACCGCTTTTCAATTGCAAATTATTGATGACATGAAGACTCCCTTCTGCTGATACGGTGATCTCAACAAGAAGGGGCTTGCTCCGTCTGATCACATTATGCTTTACGGCGTTTTCCACAAGCAATTGTAAAGTCAACGGTGGTAGCCTGTCTTCCATAAAATACTCGTCCACTTGAATCGTCAGCTTGATAGCATCATCGTATCTGGTTTTCAACAGATGATAATAGGAATCAATAAAAAGCAATTCGTCTCTTAGTGTAGTGAGATGGTCCTTCTGTTCGCTCGTGGGATCCTCATGATTGCTCTTGAGCAGATATCGGTACACCTTCGCCATCTGGTCCACAAACTTCTCCGCTTTCTTAGGCTCTTCCGAAATCAAAGCACTGAGTGAATTGAGGCTGTTGAATAGAAAATGCGGGCTTACCTGTGACTTCAAACCCTGCAACTGTCCCTGCAGATTTTCCTTTACCAGTTTTTGCTTGTTCACTTCATGTTGTTTCCAATGTTCCAGCGAGTGAAATGTTTCCTGAATGGTGATGGTCAGAATCATAGCTACCAGGTTGACGGCGTAGATAATAAAGACCGTCTTGACCGTCAAATCGGATCCGAAAAGCCCGAAATGGATATAGATAAAGGAAATGATCGACAAAAACACACCCGACAGCAGCGCACCGGCTAGTATGGACATGAAAATCCGTTTGTTCGTGAGACCAAAATCAGAAAAAGTGGCAGTGATCGCTTCATTGACCTTGTTTTGGATAAAAAAAGTAGTCGACAATAACCCCAGATTCACGAGACTGGCTCCCGCAAAAACCGTCCAGTCCGCGAAATACCCCTTACCAACCATCAGATAGCTGAAGAACATCAGGAAAAAAGGCATAGTAAGTACAAACGACCACTTGCTCCTTTTACTCATCGCCTCCTTGGTGCGTTTCTCTTTCATAATCACTGTCTATAAAATGAATAGCTATTTGCTGCTTATGTTGCCTGAAACAGCATGCTTAAATTATCAATCTACCTGCATTCTCCCAGGTAAGGAAGCATTACAGAAAAAACACCGTCTGCTGCGACTGCCTTTAAATCATTGTCTGAAAGATGTGCATATCTGGATTTTAAGGTACCTAAACCGGAGGCCTTTTCCGCCGTCAATCTTGTTTTTAATTGTATGTTGTTCTTCACCAGGATTTCCCCTCCAGGCCGTATTTCAATATCGAAGAAAAGCGGCCGGGACAATGAAGTCTGGTTGAATCGAACGGCGTTGTCCAACAGAATCTGCAGCGTCAATGGGGGTAGAAAGCTGTTTGTCTCCGGCAAAATATCCGGAATTCCGATGACCAGTGCCTTATCATACCTCACCTCAAGCAGTTTAGCATACGTTCGTAAAAAACCGATTTCCTCTGTGATGCTCACCAGATCTGAACGTGAAGCCTGAAGAATATACCTGTAAACCACCGACAATCCGTCAACGAAACCTTCTGCGGCCTTCTGATCTTCTTCTATGAGTGCTGAAAGTGAATTGAGACTATTGAACAGGAAATGCGGATTCACCCGTGCTTTGAGCTCATTAAACTGCAACTGCAAAGCTCTTCGCTCCAGTTTTTCTGCGTCAGCCTGGTTCTGCTTCCATTTATCAAAGGTATAAAACAAGCCAAGGGCAGCACACAACAACACATCGAAAAGAAAACCCAGAATAATGATTGGCCAGATTTTCTCCCAGACAAAAGCAACTTCAAGTACGGAAAACAGACTATAGACCCAAACATCAAATATGGCCAGCAACACCGTCATCAAAGCCACGCTTGCCAGCATAATCACCAGACGCCGTGTCGTCTCATCCCGCTCTGGAAATCTTGCAATAATCCACCTTACCAACAGTGTGAGTGTAACAATCGAAAACCAATAAAGCAGAAAAACCAGTCCGGTCCCTATCCAGAATATATTCGCTTCGTAGAAGTAACGTTCTCCGATAAAGTAATAATTACCCGCCGCCAAAAGGAAGGGCATCATGGTTACATGATACCACCATTCGTAACTGGAAAAAAAAGAGAAAGCCCGCATGGTTGATGATCGCAGAAAACG
>CAZAVR010000281.1:0-5798 GCA_964488435.1 uncultured Cytophagales bacterium
AAACCAACCTGAAAGCCGGTTTTTACAACTATTCTCTGGAAAACCTGGAGCAGCCCTGGCACAGACCCAGAGCAACGCTGAATTGGTTCAATGCAGTCACCATCAGTAAAAAGCTGTTTTTTACCACAGAGTTTTACATGTATGCGGGCATCAAATCGAAAAATTTTCAAACCGGGGAGGTCAGAAAGCTGCCTACCATCACTGATCTCAACTTAAAGATTGATTATCTGCTTACTAAAAACTTTTCTGCCTTCGTAAACCTGAACAATATTCTGGGTAAACAATATGAGCGTTATCAGTACTACCCTAATCAGGGCTTAAACTTTATTGGTGGATTGTCATTTTCTTTCTAACTTCGTGATTCGAACAATCAGGAAACAGAAATGGCACCAGTAGAAAAGTATGTTCAGAAGTTAATCTTTGAGCAGGATTGCGTAATTATCCCTGATTTTGGCGGTATATTAAGCCGCCATATCAAGGCGGGATATGATGTGTCTACGGGAGTATACCGTCCTTCCAGGAAGAAAGTGGCTTTCAATGAAGTATTGAAAGTAGATGACGGGCTGCTTACCTATACCATTTCTGTTCATAAGAAGATCGGCTTAGACCAGGCCCAGCAGGAGGTTCGGCATTTTGTGGTGTCTCTCTGGAAGTCCTTGGGGGAGTCCGGATATGCGGAGATAGCAGGTTTAGGAAAGTTTCTGGCCAATGGCGAAGGGAAGCTCATTTTTGAGCCGCAGGATCAGCTGAATTTTTATCCTGAGTGGTTTGGCTTTGATAATCTGAAGGTAAAAGAGCTGAACACTTTCAGCGCTGCCGACAGTGGCGCAGTGGAGGAGCCTGTATTTATGCAGCCGGTGATGGAGGTAAAACGAAGAAGAAGATCTCACCGGAAGCAGAGGTCACGCGTGACAGGCTGGGCAGTGGCGGCGACTATGACGGGGTTGGTTTTTGCATTTAGTTTCATGTATGCCCGTACATCCGATCATATTGAATTAAGTTCTCTGAATCCTTTTGCTTCTCTGGGACATTTTTTTGACGAGGTCAGCTTGTCCCCTGAGCCTTCAAAGCCGGTAGTTGCAGGGCAGCAGGTTTCCGTAGCTTCGGACGATGATTACCTGGTTGACATCACTCTTGATCCTGACAGCGCGGTAAGTCAGGCATCAGAATCCGCTGCACCGGTTTCTGATGGCGCTGAAGCTTTCGGATCTTTAAGAACGGATCGTAACAGGTTTTTTATAATAACAGGCGCTTACGGCAGCAATAAGTACGTACAGGTACGCCTGGAGGAACTGAACGCGAAAGGCTTTAAAGATGCAGGTACGGTCATCCAGAAAGAAAAAGGATGGACCATGGTATGGGCCGGGAGTTACGCGACCAAAGAGGAGGCCACGGAAGATCTTCCGCGAGTGAGAAGTACCGTGGGGGATGGGGTGTGGATTTTTGAAGAGAAATAACTTCGATTACTAAGGCGCCGCAGAGGCGCCTTTTTTATATACATCATTTTTGGTGTTTTGTACGTTATAGCCGATATTAGCAACTTAATTTTGCCTACCGTATGATTGCTTTAGAATCTAAAGACCGTGAACGAATCGCATTTTCCTGGGCGCTTTCCTTTGGAATCACCGCGGCTGTGCTTGTATTATTTATATTTATCAGGCTTACACGCGATATGCCGGTAAATACGCCCATGGAGCTTTTTGTAGAGGTAAATTACGGTACTGATAACGTCGGAAGCGGAAGCATTCAGACATTTAATAAGCCAAGTGATTCAAAGGTGGCGGAAAATATGAAGCCTGAACCGGAGAAGGAAGTGAAGTCAGTGGCCACACCCAAGCCCGTGCCGCCTACACCGCGTACAGAAGAAGTGAAGAAAGCGCCTGTGAAAGCGGTAGAAAAGCCGGTGATCACATCAAAAACCGAGAGTCCTGTGGAGGAGAAAGAGCGGCCGGAAACGAAAAAAACAGCAAGCGCGAGCGCATCTGCAGCAAATACCCCTGCAGCCAAGCCGGCTCCTGAAAAGCAGATCAATAAAGATGCCCTGTTTAGTAAGTCGAAGGGAGGTTCTGCCGGCAGCAATGGAACCAACGGTACAGCGAGTGGTGTAGGAGGAAATAATAACGGGGACGACGCCTCAGGGGTTGGAGATAAAGGAGCGAAAGACGGAAGCCTGTACGCCAAGTCCTATTCAGGCGGCGGCGGAGGTGGTGGAACTGCGGTGGGTCTTAATCTGAACGGATGGAGCTGGAACAGGCGGCCTGTAGTGGATGATAACTCCGACGCCACGGGAGATATTGTTTTTAAAATCACAGTGGATAAGCACGGAAAGGTAAAGAACGTGATTCAGTTGAGCAGTACAGTAACAGATTATGCCGTCGTAAATCAATACAGAAACGCGGTAAGAGCATCTACCTTTGTTGCGAAGTCGGCCAATGTTCCTGAGGAATCCGTTGGGACGATTACCTTTAAAATCCGGGCGAAATAAAGGTCAGTTGAATGAATTTTGCTGAGGCCCTGGATTATCTTTACGAACGGCTTCCCGTATTCCAGAATATAGGAGACAAGGCATATAAGCCAGGTCTTGCGGCTACAGAAGGGTTTTGCGCCCGCCTGGGAAATCCCCATCTGCGCTACAAGACAATACATATAGGCGGGACAAACGGGAAGGGGAGTACCAGCCACATGGTGGCGTCGGTATTGCAGGAGGCCGGATACAAAACGGGCCTGTACACATCTCCGCATCTGAAATCATTCACCGAAAGAATCAAAGTGAACGGTGAACACGTCGACAGCGAATTTGTAGCGTCGTTCGTTTCCTTACACCAGGATTATATAGAAGAAGTAAGCCCGTCGTTTTTCGAGGTGACTGTAGCGCTTGCTTTTGCGTATTTTGCACATTGTGAGGTAGATGTGGCTGTCATTGAAGTGGGGATGGGAGGAAGGCTGGATTCAACCAATGTCGTCCGTCCCATCGCCTCATTGATCACCAATATCAGTTTCGACCACATGGCGCAGCTGGGAGATACACTTCCCAAAATAGCCGCTGAAAAGGCAGGTATTATCAAAGAAGAGACCCCGGTGGTGATCAGCGAAGAACCTGATGACGATGTTATGGCAGTTTTTGCTTCGCATGCACATCGGAAAAATGCAGAATTGCATGTGGGAGGCCGGGAGTGGGTTATTGAAGAGGATGTTCCTAAAAATGGCCGTTCTGTTTTTAAAATCTACAAACTTAACAGCGGTAGAAAATCATACTTTGATAGTGTGCTCATGGACCTGTCCGGCTCATATCAGAAAAGGAATATTCCTGGTGTACTTTCCTTGTTGAGCTTACTGGAGCGGCCCGGATCCGGAGTACATTTGAGCCGGAAGCACATTATTGACGGACTTGGGAAGGCGGCCGCACATACCGGATTGAAAGGTCGCTGGCAGAAACTGAGAGAGCGGCCGGTGGTGATTGCCGATACCGCTCATAACGAGGCCGGGCTGCGTTATACCCTCGCGCAGTTTGGCTCCATACCCGCGAAAATACACCGGTTTGTGATTGGCTTCGTGGTAGACAAGGATATTTCTGCCTTGCTCCGCTTGTTTCCTACGGACGGTGTATATTATTTTTGTCAACCGGGCAACCAAAGGGCGCTGAAAGCCACTACGCTTGCGTCAGAGGCATCCAAATTCAGTTTGAATGGAAATGCTTATCCCGACGTGAACAAGGCGCTGCAGGCGGCTTTGAGCGATGCAGGTGATTCGGACGCCATTTATGTAGGGGGAAGTACTTTTGTGGTGGCAGATCTGGAAAATTTATAGTTAAGAGTTGATATGTCAAGGCAAAAATTACAGCGATTCGAACACAATACACAGGCGGAAAATGTAATAGAACGGGGGAAACCCTTATATACGACGATCAGAGGCCGCTGGAAGGAAGTTTTTTTCAAAAATGAACACCCGGTGGTACTTGAGCTGGCCTGCGGGAAAGGGGAGTATACAGTAGGAATGGGAAGACAGTGTCCGGACCGGAATTTTATTGGTGTGGATATCAAAGGCGAGCGTATAGCCAGGGGAAGTAAACAAGCTATTCAGGCGGGTCTCACGAATGTGGCGTTTCTCAGGACTGGGATACAGTATCTGGGCGAGTTTTTCGAGGAGAACGAAGTAGACGAGATCTGGCTTATTCATCCGGATCCTCAGCCCAGGGACAAAGAAGAAAAAAAGCGGCTGACGAATCCCGCGTTTCTTTCGCTTTACCATCGTTACCTGAAAGACGGCGGTGTATTTAATGTGAAGACAGATAATCCCTTCCTTTATGAGTATACGCTCGATATGCTGCAGCGGTCGTCTTTGTATACGGTACTCGATTATACGGATGATTTGTATCATTCACCGTTACATGCCGAACACATGGGTATTACGACACATTATGAAAGGCTGTTTATGGAAAGGGGATTTACTATCAATTATATCAAGTCGGTATGTAAAAAATAGAGGTCGCACCTTTTCTGGTACGACCTCCGTATAACCTCACTAAAAACAGCAATTTTACTTGCTGATCAGACGTGCAAAGTAATTTACCGTGCGAACGAGCTGAGAAACGTAAGACATTTCATTGTCATACCAGCTCACAACTCTAACGAGCTGAGTATCGCCTATATGCTGCACTTTCGTCTGGGTGGCATCAAACAGAGAACCAAAGCTGATACCGATGATATCACTGCTTACGATTTCATCTTCTGTGTATCCGAAACTTTCGTTGGCAGCTGCCTTCATCAGTGCGTTGACCTCTTCTACAGAAGTTTTCTTCCCGACAATAGCGGTTACTTCAGTAAGAGAGCCTGTCAATGTAGGCACACGCTGCGCTGATCCGTCCAGTTTACCTTTCAGGTTGGGAAGTACAAGACCGATGGCTTTCGCCGCCCCGGTGCTGTTTGGTACGATGTTCTGTGCTGCAGCGCGCGCTCTCCTCAAATCTCCTTTTGGATGAGGAGCATCCTGCGTGTTTTGATCATTGGTATAGGCATGTACGGTAGTCATCAGACCGTTCAGCAGGCCGAATTCTTTGTCGAGTACCTGGACAACCGGTGCAAGGCAGTTGGTTGTACATGAAGCACAACTGATGATAGTCTCGGAACCATCGAGAATGTTGTGGTTCACATTAAAAACAACTGTTTTAAGATCGCCGGTAGCCGGGGCAGAAATCACTACTTTCTTCGCGCCCGCGGCGATGTGCGCCTCTGCTTTTGTTTTGTCGGCAAAAAAGCCGGTACATTCCAGAACTACATCTACATCATGAGATCCCCAGGGTATTTGAGAAGGATCTTTCTGTGCATAAATATTAACTTCTTCTCCGTTTACAATAATTGATTTGTCAGTGGCCGTTACTTCTGCGCCAAAACGCCCCTGAGCGGTGTCGTACTTGAGCAGATGCGCCAGTACACTGGGACTTGTGAGGTCATTAATCGCTACTACATCAATCCCTTCAAGATTATAGATTTGTCGATAAACCAGGCGTCCTATACGCCCGAAACCATTAATTGCTACTTTAACTGTTGCCATAATTGCTTTAATATGATTTTCGGGCGCAATATTAGAAAAATCGAGCTAAATATGAAAGAATCAGGGAGGAATATATAAGCTAATTATTTTAGCAAAATGGCGGGTTTAGTGTACTAATTTAATTAGCTTAATAACGTTGTCTGTTTTGTTCTATGATACTAATTATTGTATACTCTATTTGCAATACTAACCGGCTTTGTTTGTTCTGTATATTATAAAATCTTAGGTTTGCGTCACTATTTGTTTTC
>CAZAVR010000282.1:0-5787 GCA_964488435.1 uncultured Cytophagales bacterium
GGTCAGAGCCGTGTCCGTGTAACCCGATAATGAGATCGCACCGCTTTTTCTTGTCGAAGCCCGGGGGCAGACTCTCAAGATAATACTGTGGTGTAGCGTCTATGTCGGCGATAAACCTGATGTCCGCCCAGGTTAACTGCCCCCTCTGACCGTAAGTTGATTTCCCCAGCAAGGCCAGTACCAATAAAAGACTGCATTTACAGAACCACGCCATCATCTGCCTTCACTTTAGAACTTTGGAGTAACATATATCGGCTTTCCGTTGATCAGGATTTCCATATCCACCAGATAGGCGGATAGTCGATTGGTATTCACGTCAATCCCCAAACCTGGCTTTTCCGGAACGAATATCTTTCCATTTACATCAGGAAGAATTTTATCGCTTGTTATGTCGAGGGCAAGTTGTCTCGGTTCCACCGGATACTCACAGATTACATCGCGCTCCATACCTGCAAAAGGTTGAAGTGACGCACTTAATGCCAGATGTGAGGTGAAAGTATGGTTTACATAAGTAATACCTCTGACAAGTGCTTCATCCGCAACCCGCTTCGCAGGCGTAATGCCTCCGATCCTGCCGGTGTCAATCTGGATAAAGCCCAACCCGGCATAGTCAAGCATAGCGGCTGCCTGAACATAGTTATTACATCCTTCTCCGGCAGCAAGGGGGACCCCTGGAGTACTTTCGGAAAGTTGCTTGTAAGGTCCGAGTGCCATGTTGGCGAAAGGCTCTTCTAACCAGTAGGCCTGAACGTCTTTCAAAGCCTGAAGCCGCTTCTGTCCGGCATTAACATTTTCGCCCCAAACGGTGCCGATATCAATCATGAGATAAATATCCTTTCCGAGGCCTTCTCTGGCAGCTCTGAAATGCGCTGCATCTGTTTCAGCCGTGTCTTTACCGATAGGCCCCCAACCGAATTTAACCGCCTGGTAACCGGATTTCCGAGATTGCACGGCTTTTTCATAGGTTAGCTCGGGAGTATCTCCGAACAACTGAGAAGCGTAGGGCGTCTTAGGATAGGCTGTCCGATAACCCAGAAGACTGTATACCGGCTCCCCCAGTTTCTTTCCCAGCAAATCCCATAGCGCTATGTCAATTCCGGAAAGTGTATGATCTGTCTGGAGAAGATCAAAACTGTTGGCGTGGACGTTTTGCGCGATTCTGCGGATATCCCCGGATTCATCCAGATTCATTCCTTCGACAGACGCTTTCACGGGCTTGCAGGCACTGTGCGACATGGGACATACATACGCTGCTATACTGGGAAGTGGGGCGGCTTCACATTCCCCCCAGCCTTCCCATCCACCGGCCCTTACACGAACCAGTGTGGCGTCCTGGCTGCCGTCCCCGATGTCTTCGACCACAGGCATACTCAGGTAAAAAAAATCTACGGATTCTATTTTCATTTGTTTCTGTTTTCAATTTTTTCAATTCCCTCAAGACACGCGCTACTTCAATTTTCGCCTGCATATATGGTTACAGCGGTATTCAATTCCTCTCCAGCTTCCAATACAGAACACTGCCCCAGCGCAGCTGCTTCATTCACACACACAGGCATGGCAGATGCAGGTTCCAGAATGGCCGTATAATGTCCCCTAAACTGGCCAAATGAGGCAAAATACCATTGGTAAGGAAATACTGTCTGATCGTATTCATAGCCAAATCGTGCGCTTTCGTTCTGGGATAACATAGACATGGAACCTATAGAATGTCCGTATAAATAAAAAAAGTCCATGGTTCCGTCTTGCGGTGGAATAATTGAAGCATCCGCCCCACCTATATTGGGCCAGAGTATTTCACCGGTATCCGGAAAACGTGATGAAACCGGATAAACAACGCGGGCAAGAGAAGCGGGTGTCTGCAACCTGTCACCCTCATTTACATGAAGTGCCGCATGATGTTTCCAGAGAAAATGACGGGTATCGTTTGTGGTATTACAGATGCGGTAACGGAGGTGAATTTCCGGCCCTGCATCGGACAAAGACACCGTCTTTTCATACAGCAACCCGCTTAGCGGCAGTATACCTGATAAAACGATCTCTTTTCCATGCACCCGGAAATCCAGAGCTGTGGTCCACAATTCTCCATGATCCGGATAGCTGATGCCATCCACTTCTTCGCTGATATCGTTGGGAAGAAGTTCATCGATTCCTCCCCAGAAATTCTCATCATAGTCTGCTCCGGCTTCCTGCTTTTCAAGAGGAAGCAATGTATTGTGCCACAGAAATTCTCTTTCGAGATCCTTATTGAAAACACTCGTAAACTTCCCGCCGAGGTCAGGCACTACTTCCACGCGGAGGTATTCACTTTCTATGACCAGCAAAGTAAGACCGTTATATTTTTTCTGAACTATCATGAAGCTCGGTCATTTGGAAAATGGATAAAATCAGATAGCGTAGCGGCCAACAGGTTATCCTGGGGATAGCTGAAGCCCAAGTGTTGACGATAACCTTCGGCATATCTCTTGCCTATAAGCTTTCCATTTCGACTGGAAAAAGACTCCATCATCAACACAAATTCGTCAACCCCCGACATCACCTTCAGCCAGTCTCTCTGTGTTTCGTGACAGCACAGCATTTCCGTTTTTACCGACATCACCTCAGAGACGTCTACGAGTGTGCTACCCTTTATTTCGCGGCCGAATCGATCTTTACCGTGCACCGCATCTGCATAATACAAATGTGGAACGGCTCCAAGCAAAGGCAAACCCGGAATCCCGATATTACGTATGGTTGCCGCCATACAAGCTGTCTGAGCGAGATGACTGGTGATTTCATGATCAAGCATGTAGTCATCCGGACTGGCTGTAATGACCAGTGTCGGCTGTACCTGTCTGAAAAGAGCAATAACGCGCAAAAGTGTAGGTTTGTCGTAGGTAATGAAAACGTCTTCTGATTCCAGGCAGTAATATTCTGCACCAATAACCGCTGCTGCGTTTGCCGCTTCCCCCCTTCTGACGGCACTGATTTCGTCCGGATTCAACTGTACCGAACCCGCCTGACCGGGCGTCATGCTGGCAATAACCACCTTCCATCCATTCGCAGCCAGCAATGCGAGCGTACCTCCGCTCAATATTTCGGCGTCGTCTGGGTGCGCCATGACGCATAAGACTGTCTTGTTATTCATCTATATAAAAAGTTAATCTTCTTTGAAATCTGAAACTTCTGGCCTGTTGTTCAAGAGTTAATTTAGTTCTACAGTTGAACTTCTTTGAACTCCTCCGAACTTTCGTTCTATAGTTGGGTGCCTCTGAACTCTTGAACTCCTCCAAACTAATGAACTCTCTTACTCCTTACACTTGAACTCTTCAAACTACCACAACAGAATATAGAGCGTGCCATAAATGACTGCCATGACTCCCCACCAGAACCCTACCGACTGCCATAAAGGACGCTGTTGTTCGCCGGAAGGCAGGTAGAGCATAGCAGGCTTCCAAAGCAGTTCTTGTATTTCCGCCAAAGGACGTGGGGTTGTTCTCCAACTCACTCCTATCATCAGCAAAGCACAGAAAAACTGCGTAATGCCTCCGGTCACATAAAAATTGGTAAGGCTGTACCTTGTAATAGTATCCGCAGAGAAAAAAGCGGGGATCAAAACAAGCTGTATCAATGCACCCAATGGTATACCGACAATCATAATGACCAGTGCTGCGGCCGGTGTGGCACGCCGCCAGAAAGCACCAAAGAGAAAACAAGTCGCCACCGGCACCGCCAGATAAGTGGATGCCGCCTGGAAATACAGGAAAATCCCTCCGAATTTTTCGATAACAGGCGCATATAAAATACTGAAGACCATTAGGGCCAGCGTTGTAAAAACACCTGTCTTTACCAGTTTCTTATCGTCAGCAAGCGGATTGATCCACTTTTTATAAACATCATAAGTAAACAATGTGGAGATGGAATTCAGGAAGGCTGCCGTGGTCGACATCACTGTAGCCAGGGTGCCAATCAGGATCAGCCCTTTCAATCCGTCCGGTATCAGGTTTCTGATAAGCATGGGATATACGCTGTCCACCTCTGCAGCCGATACCGCATATTCAGGGTGACCAGTAAATGCCAGTGCACGGGCAATCATTCCCGGAATCCCGATATTACGTATGGTTGCCGCCATACAAGCTGTCTGAGCGAGATGACTGGTGATTTCATGATCAAGCATGTAGTCATCCGGACTGGCTGTAATGACCAGTGTCGGCTGTACCTGTCTGAAAAGAGCAATAACGCGCAAAAGTGTAGGTTTGTCGTAGGTAATGAAAACGTCTTCTGATTCCAGGCAGTAATATTCTGCACCAATAACCGCTGCTGCGTTTGCCGCTTCCCCCCTTCTGACGGCACTGATTTCGTCCGGATTCAACTGTACCGAACCCGCCTGACCGGGCGTCATGCTGGCAATAACCACCTTCCATCCATTCGCAGCCAGCAATGCGAGCGTACCTCCGCTCAATATTTCGGCGTCGTCTGGGTGCGCCATGACGCATAAGACTGTCTTGTTATTCATCTATATAAAAAGTTAATCTTCTTTGAAATCTGAAACTTCTGGCCTGTTGTTCAAGAGTTAATTTAGTTCTACAGTTGAACTTCTTTGAACTCCTCCGAACTTTCGTTCTATAGTTGGGTGCCTCTGAACTCTTGAACTCCTCCAAACTAATGAACTCTCTTACTCCTTACACTTGAACTCTTCAAACTACCACAACAGAATATAGAGCGTGCCATAAATGACTGCCATGACTCCCCACCAGAACCCTACCGACTGCCATAAAGGACGCTGTTGTTCGCCGGAAGGCAGGTAGAGCATAGCAGGCTTCCAAAGCAGTTCTTGTATTTCCGCCAAAGGACGTGGGGTTGTTCTCCAACTCACTCCTATCATCAGCAAAGCACAGAAAAACTGCGTAATGCCTCCGGTCACATAAAAATTGGTAAGGCTGTACCTTGTAATAGTATCCGCAGAGAAAAAAGCGGGGATCAAAACAAGCTGTATCAATGCACCCAATGGTATACCGACAATCATAATGACCAGTGCTGCGGCCGGTGTGGCACGCCGCCAGAAAGCACCAAAGAGAAAACAAGTCGCCACCGGCACCGCCAGATAAGTGGATGCCGCCTGGAAATACAGGAAAATCCCTCCGAATTTTTCGATAACAGGCGCATATAAAATACTGAAGACCATTAGGGCCAGCGTTGTAAAAACACCTGTCTTTACCAGTTTCTTATCGTCAGCAAGCGGATTGATCCACTTTTTATAAACATCATAAGTAAACAATGTGGAGATGGAATTCAGGAAGGCTGCCGTGGTCGACATCACTGTAGCCAGGGTGCCAATCAGGATCAGCCCTTTCAATCCGTCCGGTATCAGGTTTCTGATAAGCATGGGATATACGCTGTCCACCTCTGCAGCCGATACCGCATATTCAGGGTGACCAGTAAATGCCAGTGCACGGGCAATCATTCCCGGAAAAATTTCAATAAACGGCCTTAGCAATACAAAGCCTGCCGCCAGGACGATCGCCATCCTGACATCCCATTCGGACCTGGCCCCAAGTCCCCGCTGCACCAGCGCCTGATTGATGCAGGAATAAAACAGCTGCAGGTTAAACAAAGCAAATAATACCGCGTGCCAGGGCATGACCGGCGTGTCGGCAGACTGCATCAGGTGAAAACCACCCGGCGCATGTTCTACCACGTCACCCCATCCATTAGGCAATTTCATATAGGCAAGAACAAAAAGGACTGCACCGGCTGCAAGCACCAAAACAAAGTCAAAAACAGCAGCATTGATAACGAACTTCATCCCTC
>CAZAVR010000283.1:0-5784 GCA_964488435.1 uncultured Cytophagales bacterium
TACAATTCGGAAGAAATAGGGATGGAAAATCCAATCCGTACGTATTTTCTTGGCTAAATTTATTGATGTAAGGCTTTTTGGTGGTGTTTCAGCGCCCAAAGCTGCCCCGAAAACAAACGGAACTAAGAAAGGGAAAAACAAAGACGCTGAATCTACGCTTTCGGAACTAGACAATGACACTGCCAGCCCAGATACGGATGAGCCTGTAGATGCAGGTAAAACCTTTCATTTCACAGGGCCAGTCCAATTTGGGATGGGGCGTTCACTGAACCGCGTACATGAAAATTTCATAAAGGGAACAGGTGCCTTCACCACGAAAGAAGAATCGATCCAAAAGACATTTCGGGAAGAGTACAACATTACATACGGGTTGATTGCCTTTCACGGGGTTATTAACGAACAGGCAGCAAAATATGTCCGGACAACACAGGAGGACATTGCATTGCTCATGGAGGGGATTTGGGACGGGACAAAAAGCCTGCTGACGCGTTCCAAGAAAGGACACATGCCCCGGTTACTGATTAAGATTGACTATAAAAGTGGATTTTTCATCGGCGACCTGGCCGAACGACTTAAGCTGATTCCAATCGACGGCAAGCGCGAAGATATTTATGAAGATATTGAAGACTTCACAATAGACACATCGAAACTCGTGGCTGCTCTTGACAAATACAGCGATCGTATCGAAAGCATCACTGTCGTGCAAGACGACCGCATTAGCCTAACAGAGCCCATCCCAACGAAATAGTAATGAGCCAACCCATATTGATTTTTGATATTTGGGGCGACTACGGGCATTTTAAAAAGATTTATGCTACGACGTCGGCGGTTTCGTACGCTATACCGCCCAAAACATCGCTGTATGGTTATATGGGAGCCATTTTAGGTCTATCTAAAACGGACAATGCCTACTTGACCGCCTTTGCCGAAAAGCAATGCCGGTTGGGCATTTCAGTGCTGAATCCAATCGCTATGAAGCGGATTGGAACCAACCTGCGCCCAAACCTGAATCGGACTTCCGAAAATCCAAAACCAACCTTGACGGAATACGTATACCAGCCGAAGTACCGGATCTATGTATCTCATGATAACCCTTCCCTTTATAGTGAACTGCGAGCAGCATTAAAGGCACATCGTAGTGTCTTTACACCGTCGTTAGGGCTGGCCAGCCTGGTTTCCAACTTTGAATGGATAGGTGAAGTGACAACAGACCGCATTCATCCCACAGAAGTCAAGCCCATCCACTCTGTTATTCCACGGAAATTCCTGGTTGAATTAGATGTTCTGGCCCTGCAAAATGATGAATTTGAATTAGTTGAACAAAGTTTGTATGCTGTAGAAATGAATACCGAGCGAGAAGTAACGGAGCGCGACGACATTCTGTTGAATCGCAAAGGTGCAAAAGGCAATCCTATTCCGGCATTGGTTACCGAATACTACACAATAAATGATGCAAACGTCATCCTCTTTTGAACTGCTTTCGCACCCCGACCGTAGCCTGGCACGCCACCTGAGGGGGTGCGATGAGGTTTCCATACTGGCATTGCAGTTCAAGTCTATTACAGATGCTTTTTATCCAAAAGTTCTGTTGGAGGAAATGCGTAGACTGCTCGTGCTCTTTCATGATTTTGGAAAAGGAACTGATTTCTTTCAGTACGTCATTATTGAGGCTACTCGCAAAGAAGGCTCGCCTGAATTCCAGGAACTGCATACTGATTATCTTAATTTCTTTGCCGCAAATAAGGGGGTACAGATAGCTAACTTATTGCGTGGAAACGAAGGACTTAGTCATCATGCCAAGCTGGGCGCTTACATAGCGCTAACGATGTTTGAACATGAAGACCCGCTTTTAGCTGTGATTTTGCTCAAGATAATCCGACGACACCATGGATACCTGACGAATTTCGCAGAAGACGAAAATAAAAAACCTCAAATAGCCCTGGATTCGAAGTGGGATATTCCGGAGATGGAAGAACAGCTCGCTTATTTTGGCACGGCGTATTATCAGAAGCTTTTGAAAGACTATGGCCTGTCAGTTAATTTAGCAAAATGGTCTGTCGTTCGAGACAAGTACAAAAATCCGTTACTTGTTCCTCACCTGCGCAGGGATCTAAAAAAAGCCAATAATATTCGCTATTTCCTTTTACAGCATTTTCTGTTTTCGTTGTTGCTGTCCGCCGACAAAGGGGACATGATGATTGAACTTAACGCAAGTAAAGATGAGTTCATAAAACCAAACCGACTTCTACCGGAATTTCTGGTTGACGAATACAAAGCACAATTGTTCAAGGGAAAAAAACCAAAAACTATTGACCTGTTACGAGAAGAAGCCTACCAGACTGTTGCCTTAAACGTAGCTCGGTACGCTAACCGGGCATTCTTCTCACTCACATTGCCAACCGGCCTCGGTAAAACGTTCTCTGCATACCACGTAGCGATTCAACTTCAACATCAAGTCCAGAGGCAAACAGGACAGACGCCTCGCGTTATTTACTGCCTCCCATTCACATCCATCATTGACCAGAACGCCCAAATTCTGGCCGATATGTTTAAGCAGTATAGAGAAGCAGGTGGAGCCGATCTGGATGACAGCTGGCTCGCAACACCCCATTACTTGTCAAGCTACAATGATCGTTACGATGAACGCGAGTTAAAAAATGACGAGGGAGAGTACTTAACTGCCGGCTGGGAACAGGAAGTAATTGTAACCACTTTTGTTCAACTACTCGAAAGCATTTTTACCAATCAAAACCGGGCACTACGTAAATTTCACAATCTCACAAATGCTGTTTTAATTCTCGACGAGGTGCAGAATATTCCGCCCAAGTACTTCGAAGCGGTAGAACTGGTGTTCCAGAAATTGGCTTTGTATTTCAATACCAAATTTGTTTTTGTTACAGCTACACAGCCTTTTCTGTTTGCGAACCCGGATGAGGTGGTTGAACTAACCGATCCCACACACAAAAAAACAAAGGAGTATTTTGATCAGCTAAACCGAATTCTGCTAGATCAGACGCTCCTGAAGGAGAATGATTATCAACCTCGTGAATTAGTTGAATGGCTGCAAATATTTCAGGAAGACATTGAGAACAATCCTGAAAAATCATTTCTCATTATTGCAAATACGATAGCACAGTCGCAAGAAATCTTCCAGACTTTAAAGGAGGAAACCACCCTTCCTACTTCGTTTGTCTACTTGTCAAGTTCGCTGTTGCCAAAAATCCGTAGAGAAAAAATTGCCTTAATTAAACGGAACATTGACCAGGGAATTCGACAGATTGTGGTTTCGACGCAAGTTGTAGAAGCCGGCGTTGATATCGACTTAGACGTTGTATATCGCGACTTTGCCCCTATAGATAGTTTAAACCAATCAGCAGGACGGTGCAATCGAAACGGAGTTCGTGGTCAGGGAATAGTGAAGTTATTTCACACCGGCAAGGATCAGTTTATCTACGATGCAACGCTACGCGACCTTACCAGGCAAGTGTTGAAAAAATATTCAGATGTTATAGAAGAAAAAGACCTGTACACGCTTAACCGGGAATATGCGGCTGCTGTCCGACAGGCCGTTGCGAATCAGGCCGACGCTTCACAAACACTCATAACTGCAATGAAAGGGCTGAATTTAGAAGATGTGAACAAGAACTTTAGATTAATAGAAGAAGATCTCAGATCCTTTAATGTATTTATCCCGTTCGAACCTCAAGCAAAAAAAATCTGGCAAGAATATCAAAACTGCATGAAGCTGGAAGGGTTCGTTCGTAAACGGGCAATAAAAAAACTGACGCCCGCTTTGCTTCAATATGTAACTCGCTTCCCCAAAAAGCACTACTCCCCTTCTGCAGAAAATGCACAGCAGTTTATTATCAATGAACCTAATTGGGACTTATACTACAAATTGGAAACTGGTTTCATCCTGTCATCAGATAATACCACAGTAATTCTTTAAATAGATGCCGACCAACACCATCCCCCTCACCACCATCACCTTCCCCGAAATCACTCTCCGCGTGCGCGATGCACACAAACTGCGCGGCTATTTCGGAGAGCTTTTCCGGGAACATTCGCCTTTACTGCACAATCATTTTGATGAGCCGGGGAGTGAATCGCCACAGTACCGTTATGCGTATCCGTTGGTACAGTACAAGGTGTTGAACAAAACCCCCACCCTGGTGGGCCTGGGTGACGGTGCTCAGTTGCTGGTTGACCTGTTCCTGCGGATCAAAGAACTGGATATCGAAGGCCAAACCATCCCGGTACTGAGCAAACACATAGAACACCGGCAGACGCCCATTGGCATCGCTGACGATTTGCATAGCTACCGCTTCGAAACGCTGTGGCTGGGGCTTAATCAAAAAAATTACCGGGCCTACCAAAAGGCCGAACCCGAAGAGCAGGCCGTCATTCTTAAAAATACCGCCATCGCCAATATACTGACCTTTGTGGAGGCCTTCGGCATCAGACTTAACCGTGACCTTCCCGAACAACGCGTGATGCTGAAACTGCATACCACAGACCCCGTGGTCACCAAGTTTAAAAACGTGGATTTCGTCGCTTTTGGCGGAAAATTCACCACCAATGTCTTACTGCCGGACCATATTGGCCTCGGTAAACAAGCCGCCAGAGGGTTTGGAAGTATCAGGAGAATAAATTAAATTTGTTCACTATTAGTAAACCACACACTATGTTCAACATCATTAACAGGAAGAGGATTTTGTGGTATTGCGCTCAGTACCCGGAAGCTCAAAAAGCACTTCTGGAGTGGTACCATGAACTACTTACTTCGGAATTCCAGAGCTTTCAGGATTTGAAGAAAGAGTATGGGAATGCGAGTATTGTAGGCGATGACCGGGTAGTTTTTAATATCATGGGCAATAAGTTCCGGCTGGTGGTACGGATTCTTTTCCGGTACAGGGCGATCCAGGTAAAGTGGTTTGGAACACATGCGGAATACGACAAGATAGATGTGACCAGAATTAATTTATAGACAGGTATCGTTCCATGACGATTTGTTGACAAAGAAGATTGTAATGAATAAGGCAATAGTGTGTTTGATAGAAGGTATTGAAACCAGTGTTCGTATTCGCTCCAGCTGCATGATCCGGCAACGAGAAGGATTGAAACACTTATTTCAATTACAAAACGACCAAAAAATAATTTCTGGCATTAGCCATAAACAATCAAGAACTAAAAATCATCACGACAACAAAAACGCATCTGCAAAAGACAAGCCTTGAAAACGAATCCAGACAGGAAGGATTGAAACAAAAAATGCTATGGAATTGAAACCGATAAAAGATGACGCGCAATACGAAGAAATGCTGGGTTGGATAGACTCGCTATTCGACGTCAACCCCGATCCCGAAAGCAAAAAAGGGGTGGCGCTGCAAATTGCGCTGCTATTGGTTAAGGATTATGAAGACCAGCATTATCCGATACCCACTCCGGATCCGATTGATGCCATTAAATTAAAAATGGAAGAAAAAGGACTGAAAAGCAAAGACCTCACGGATTGGGTAGGAAGTAAAAGCTATGTCTCCGCGCTGCTCAACAGAAAAAAACCGCTCACGCTAAAACTTGCCAGGCTCTTCCACGAACGACTGGGAATACCCGCCAATGTGTTATTGAGCTAGCGTGAAGTGATATCAATATGATCGGCAAACTGAAACAGGCGCCTGGACAGCGAGCGAAAGCTCTGACAAGGCCCAGCGTTAGTAAAAAAAAGTGATGATATCAAACCCGGGAGAGTGGCTCGTGCCGGCCCGGTCTGATCACTCTAAACCC
>CAZAVR010000284.1:0-5767 GCA_964488435.1 uncultured Cytophagales bacterium
CCCGGTTTAATTACAACAAGTCTGAACTTGACGGCAAAGTGTGGATTACACTCCGGCCCCACTTTTACCCGGTAGACTCTCTCCATCTGGATGCCAAAGGCATGCTTATTCATAAAGTGCAACTCGTGAAGAACGAGAGTTATTCTACACTCCCCTATCGTTACGATAGCCTCGTGCTCCATATTAAACTCGACAAAAAATATACACGCAAGGATACTTATAAGATTTACATCGAGTATACCTCCCGTCCGGACGAATACAAAGGAGAAGGCAGTCAGGCCATCACCGACGCCAAAGGACTATATTTCATCAATCCAAAGGGCGAAGACAAAGAAAAGCCTACCCAGATATGGACCCAGGGCGAAACAGAAGGCACGAGCGTATGGGTGCCCACCATCGACCGGCCCAACCAGAAAACCACCCAGGAAATGCTCCTGACTGTACCGGACAAGTACGTATCGCTGAGCAACGGAAAACTCATCTCCCAGAAAAAAAACAAGGACGGCACCCGCACCGACTACTGGAAAATGGACCAGCCACATGCACCTTATCTTTTCTTCATGGGAATAGGCGATTATGCCATTGTGAAAGATCAGTACAAGGGCAAAGAGATTAGCTACTATGTAGAAAAAGAGTACAAGGATGTAGCGCGAAAGATCTTCGGCAACACCCCTGAGATGATGAAGTTTTTTTCAGAAAAACTGGGGATCGATTATCCCTGGGTAAAATATGCGCAAATGACCGCCCGTGATTATGTCAGCGGGGCCATGGAAAATACAACCGCTACACTGCACAGTGACATGGCGCAACAGAACGCAAGGGAACTGACCGACGGCAACCGCTGGGAAAGCGTGATCGCGCATGAGCTATTTCACCATTGGTTCGGCGACCTGGTTACAGCCGAAAGCTGGAGTAACCTTACAGTAAATGAAAGCTTCGCCGATTACAGCGAGACCCTGTGGGAAGAATACAAGTATGGAAAGGATGCCGGTGACTACGCGAACCTGTCGGCCATGCATAGCTATTTCAATAGCCAGGGCCAGGACAAAGACCTCGTGAGGTACTTCTATAAAAACAAAGAGGACATGTTCGATGCGGTCAGCTATCAAAAAGGCGGGCGGGTGCTGCACATGCTCAGGGATCATTTGGGCGAAGATGCCTTCTATCAATCACTCAAAGTATACCTGGAGCGAAATCTCTATGGCACGGGAAATGCCAGGGAATTACAGCAAGCAGCTGAAGATGTATCCGGCAAAGATCTCAACTGGTTTTTTGATCAATGGTTTTTCGGAAGCGGCCACCCGATACTTGACATCAGCTACAGCTACGATGATACAGAGAAAAAGGCAAAAATCGTCATCAAACAATCCCAGGAGGGAGATAAAGTGTTCAGGTTGCCGGTCACAGTCGATATTTACCAGGGCAGTGAACGTCAGCGGCACCTGGTATGGACGGAAAGCCGGTCCGACTCCTTCCTTCTGCCTTCTCCCGTTAAACCGGATCTGATCAACGTAGACGGAAAAAAAATACTTCTCGCGATCAAGCGTGAAGTAAAGTCGCCTGCAGAGTATCTCCATCTTTACAAGTATGCCAAAACCCTTGTCGATCGTTGGGAAGCTGTTGAGTTTGCAGGTGTAAACCCGGACGAACCTGAGTCGCAAACGATACTCACCTCAGCTCTGGACGATCCGTTCTATCTCCTGAGAGGTAAAACAATCCGTTCTTTTGATCCTCAGGATACCCCTGCTGAACTTATAGCCAAAATTGAGACGATGGCGACCAAAGACAGTAAAAAATTAGTCCGCGCGCTGGCCATAGATTTTCTCGGAAAGCTGGGTCAGGAAAAATACAAAGCGCTTTTTGTGAAGGGCACCACCGACTCCTCTTATACAGTAGCCGCACTTTCTCTTAAAGCCCTTGCCGATCTGGATGAAGCGAAAGCCATAGCCCTTCTCCCGGAATTGAAAAAAGATGTAAAAGGCGAACTCAAATGGGCCATACAGCAAGTAGAGATTTTCACAAAGACAGATGCAGACTTTGACGAACTGTATGCTCCGCTGTTTAACGGAAACATTGAAGACCGCTACAACGGTGTTTCCACGTTTGCGACTTACCTCGCCAGAGTAAATAATATGGAGAACTTCCGTAAAGGAATCGACTTACTTCTACAGATAAGGGACCAGATCGCCTCACACATACCCGCTTACAAGGAGGAAATGAATGCCGAATTTCAAAAAATTAAACTTAAAAAGGAAGAGTCAGGGAGCCCGGTCAAAGAACAAATAGAATACATAGAGAAAGCGATGAGGCAGTAGGCCATCCGATTGGAATTACCAATCATCACTGCACTTTATTGAAACAACCGGCAAAACCGGATCTGGTGTAAAAGCATCAGTTCCGGTTTTTTTATACCAAAAAACACACCCCACAACCATTTTATTCAAAAAATAAGTGAAATAAACATATATTAAGCATACCACCGTACGTTTTATTTGTAGATAACAATATATATAATTTAAAATAAATTACAATTTTCTTTTATATATAAGTTTATTATATATATATTTACATCATCAACATAAAAGCGATGAGCAACAACAATTCAAGCAACGAATATTTGCGGGGCACACTTAAGACCATTGTCCTGAATATCCTGGCAGAGAAAAAGCGCATGTACGGTTATGAGATCACCCGCGAAGTAAAAGAACATACAGAAGGAGAAATCCAACTAAGCTTTGGCGCTCTCTATCCTGTACTTCACAAGCTGGAGCAGGACGGATTGCTGATTACAGAGACGGAGGAAGTTGATGGACGCCTCCGCAAGTATTACTCACTGACCACGGCAGGCAACCAGACCGCCCATTCTAAAACCAAAGAGCTGGAGAAATTCCTGAATGCCCTGCAAAACCTGATTGCCAAGCCCTCAACCCAACCCACTTAACGAAAGGAGGTGTGACATGTTCCGACTGACTAAAAACAAAATAGATCTGCTCGAAAGGTATCTTCAGGAAAGCGGAATCGACAAGCAGCTTTTCCCGGAGCTACTTGATCACCTGGCCTGTGAAGCGGAGGAACGACTGTGGGAAGGAGAATCTATTGATGAGGTATTGGCTGATATAAGCGGCGCAGCCAGACGAGTTACCCTGTTTGATTTAAACCTCTCACATAAACATCTGTTAGCCATGAATTCTACATTAGATGAAATCGTTTTTGAAGGCCGGAATAAAGCCTACGGCGCTTACGTGCTTCGGAGAGATTATGCGACCCATGTGCAGAAAGCATTTTTGCTGGGTGTGGGTATTTTTTTGTCTTTGGTGTTCCTTCCAAAATTACTTGCCATGCTGAGTTCGAAGGCAGCAACAGACAAGGTTGCGTTTGTACATGTAAATCCTGAATATATCAAGACCGAAGAAACACCAAAACCCGAAGTCCTTCCCCCTTCGCCTCCTCCTGCTGCTCCGGCTGTGAAAATGACCAAAATGCTTCCTCCGGAAGTGATGACCAACCCTGTGGAAGACACGCCGCCGCCCACTATCGAGCAGCTTTCCAACGCACAGATATCCGATGTCAACCAAGAGGGTGTAGCCACAGATATTCCCATGATTGTACCTCCCATTGAGGACATCGGAACAGGTAAGGCGAAGATCGTTGAAGCCGCTCCTGAGGAAAAAGAATATATGTCTGCTGATCAGCAACCGGAATTTGTCAATGGTCAGGCAGCGCTGGTCAGATTTCTACAGAACAACCTGAAATATCCCCGGGCAGCCAGCAATGCTAACACACAGGGAAAAGTGATCGTGCAGTTTTCTGTGATGTCCGACGGAAGCATAGCGAATGTTTCGGTGCTCAAAGGTATCGGCTTCGGATGCGATGAAGAGGCTGAGCGTGTGGTGAAAATGATGCCAAAATGGAAGCCTGGCAAGCAGAATGGCAAACCGGTAAGGGTACGCTTTACACTTCCGATCCAGTTTGCGCTACAGGAGTAATACCGACTGAATTCACCAGATGAAAATAATCACCTCCCATGAAACCCTTCTCGCCTTTTATAATGAATCCGGATTTCTGATATAGTCTCAGGACATCCGGATTTTGCTTTTCCACATCCCTCTCTCTTGCTTGTCTGATCATTCAGCAATAATAAAAAGAATTTGTACATTTAGCGCTCAAATTCATCATCATCACTACTATCCATTATGAAAAGTCGCTTTCTCTCTTTTTCTCTCTGGTTTCTCATTACTATAAACGTTGGCGCTCAACAGGCCAGGCTGCTACGCTTTCCGGCTGTCAGCACCGGCCAGGTGGTTTTTTCCTATGCGGGTGATCTTTACACGGTTCCCCGCGCGGGTGGAGTGGCCAGAAAGATAACCAGTCATCCCGGCTACGAAATGTTTCCGAAATTCAGCCATGACGGAAAGCAAATCGCCTTCACAGGTCAGTATGACGGCAATACGGAAGTTTTCATCATTCCGGCTACAGGCGGAGAGCCGAAACGAATCACTTACACAGCTACCCTTGGCCGCGACGACGTCGCCGATCGAATGGGTCCGAATAACATCGTCATGGGCTGGACACCTGACGACAAACATGTTCTTTACAGAAGCAGGGGAACCTCTTTCAACGCTTTCAAAGGGAGATTGTACAAAGCACCGCTTACCGGCGATCTCAGCGAAGAACTGCCTTTTACTGTGGCCGGATGGGCAACATATAACAACGACGGTTCCAGACTAGCCATGAACCGTGTTTTCAGAGAGTTCCGGACCTGGAAATATTACAGAGGCGGCATGGCCGACGATGTCTGGATATTCGACACCAAAACCGGAAAAACCGAAAATATTACCAATCACCCGGCTCAGGACATTTTTCCGATGTACCATGGCAACAAAGTATATTACGTGAGTGACCGCGACCGGATCGCCAACCTTTTTGAGTACAACACAGAAAGCAGGCAGACCCGCAAAATCACCAACTTTAATGAATTTGATGTTAAATTTCCGTCCCTGGGTAACGACGCCATAGCATTCGAGAACGGAGGAGATATTTACCTGTACCACCTCGCAAGCGGTCAGACCGAAAAGCTCAATATCGTACTCGCTGAGGACCTCACCTCAGGGCGACATAAAATGACAGATGCGTCCAAAAGTATCTCAAGCTTTGCGATTTCCCCTGACGGAAAACGGGTAGCAATGGGTGCACGAGGCGACATCTTCTCAGTACCCGCCCAAAACGGTGTCACCCGAAACCTGACCAACAGCAGCGGTGCCCACGACAGAAATGTGGAATGGAGCCCGGATGGGAAATGGCTTAGTTACATTTCCGACCGGTCAGGAGAAGATGAACTTTACATACAAAACCAGGATGGTTACTCCCCCGCGATACAACTGACAAAGGGTGGAGGAAGCTACAAATTTAACCCCGTATGGAGCCCCGACAGCAAGTCACTCCTGCTCGGTGACCGCCATCAGGATTTGTATCTGATCAGTATTCCTGAGGGCAGTAAGACCCTGATTTATCACTTCGATTCAAGAGAAATTGACGATTATACCTTCTCTCCGGACAGCAAATGGATCGCATTTACGGAGCCGGGTAAGGCGAGGAGGTTTGACATCGTTAAGTTATTCCACCTGGCGTCAAAAAAAGCGATCGCGGTCACAGACCACTGGTATGACAGCGGCAACCCAACTTTCAGTCCCGACGGAAAATACCTTTACTTTACTTCCAGGCGAGACTTCAACCCCATCTATTCGGAAACCGAGTGGAACCATGCCTA
>CAZAVR010000285.1:0-3036 GCA_964488435.1 uncultured Cytophagales bacterium
ACGATAAATTTCATGACAAATGAGTTTTTGATTAAAAAAAGACCTGTTCTTCAGGATAAGCGTAGGTTTTAGGGCTCGATTTTCGAATGATGGCTATCAGCAACGTTAGGGCGCCCACGCGTCCTACGAACATGATCAGTACCAACACGACCCTGCCGGCGTCACTGAGCTGGGAAGTGATCCCAAGACTCAAGCCTACTGTGCTGAAGGCCGAAAAAGCTTCAAAAGCGATATTCAGTAGCCCTTTGTCGCCATCGGTCGCAGATAGCGCGAAAATCCCCGCACCCAGACAGATCAGCGATAGCGCAATGATGGCAAATGCCCTTCTGACAGAATCCGGGCTGATCTCTCGCCCAAAGAGTTCCACCTTGTCTTTACCTCTTACAAGTGCCAGTATGTTAAGGGTTGCGACGGTAAAAGTAGTAGTTTTAATCCCGCCTCCTGTCGAGCCCGGAGCCGCTCCGATCCACATCAACAGGAGTAATACCATAATCGCAGGAAAGGATAAGTGAGTCATGTCCACTACGTTAAAGCCGGATGACCTGGGAGAGGCCCCGATAAAAAGTGAGGTCGTCAGCTTTCCCCAAAAGCTCTTATGCTCTGCCAATACATTATTATATTCCAACATAAGTACGGACAGAAATCCGAAAACCAGCAACAAAGCGGTGGTATAACCTATAATCCGTGAATTGAACCCGATTACCCAGACTTTGAATACAAAAGGGCGTCGGTAAAACAACCTGGCAAAAACATTGAGTGCCCAGCGGCGGATCAGTTCGTAAAAATTAAAAACGATACCAAATCCCAGTCCTCCCAGGACAAAAAGACCGGTGATCATCAGGAGCAGCGGATAATTAAAACGTAGGAGCGGATGATGAAGCCCGTCAGGCAAAGTAGAAAAACCGGCATTGCAAAATGCGGAAATCGCATGGAAAATCGCAAAAAAAAGACGCTCTCCATTATGACTGAACAGTTCGGGCTCTACCGTAAAATAGATTACCGCCACACCGATGGCTTCAAAAAGCAGGGTAGCCAGGATAATCTTGTAAAGGGTTTTAATGACAGAGCTGACTTTATTTTCTCCTATAAGCTGGGTGTACAGCAATTGGTTTTTATAGGAGAAACCCCCGGAAAAAAAATAGCCAAAAAATCCGGTGAAGGTCATCATTCCCAATCCCCCTAATTGTACCAGCAGTATTAAAATCGTCTGCCCGTAAGCAGTCAGGTCGGTTGGAACATCAACCACCGATAGCCCTGTGATGCATACTGCACTGGTTGACATAAAAAGGGCATCCACGAAGCTTAGGTCTGCACCGGCCGTAGAACGGGGCAACAGCAAAAGAATGGTTCCGACAAGGATCAGGGCCAGAAAACTGAGCACAAAGAGCAGGGTCGGGTTGAAGTAGTATTGATCGAAGAAAAGAGTGGTTTTGGAAAATTCTATTATTGTCACACCGAAAAAGCCCACATACATCCATTCCGCGGGGACTATATGAAACTCCCCGATTGAGAAATCTGTCGTATTCAGCAGTGATATCGTGCAGAAGTAAAGGAACAGAAAGAGCTCGCTATAGCCGGAAATCTTCGTGAAATTTTTCTTCCCGACCGACAACAAAAGCTTGATTCCCAATAAAAATGTATAGGTAGCAAAAACGTATCCGCACAGCTTTTCAAAGAGCAGTTCTTGCGCAAGGTCCGTATTGAATCCGCTATGCACCAGGATCGCTATTGAAACTACCACGCCCAAGTAGAGCAGTACCTTATCGATGCGTTGTTTTAGTAGGTGTTTCTTTTTATTTACCCCCATAACTCCATGATTCGGCAAACGGCCGGCTTAGTATGGATGCTTCATATAACTATAATTAACACTGGCAACAGCGGCTGCGAATATCGGTATTTAATCTAAAAATTAGTCAAACAGACAGGTTTTTCAAGGTTTAACCAAACCGATCCCTAATTTTGTGCGCATGGTAAAACTGATCAATCTCAAATCTTTCAAAGAGTTTCTTAAGTCTGGTTCGGTAGGGGGAATTATATTGTTGTGCTGTGTTTTAATCTCTCTTTCTATTGCAAATTCGAGTCTTGGTCCGGCATTTGAAAGCCTGCTGGGTACTGAAATCGGCAGAGACTTCGGCTCTGTACATTTGCGATATCCGGTTTTGCTATGGATCAACGATGGGCTGATGGCTATCTTTTTCCTGCTGGTAGGGCTTGAGATCAAAAGAGAGCTGGTAGAAGGAGAACTTTCCACGCCTGCCAAAGCGATACTACCGATAGTGGCAGCAATAGGCGGTGTCGCTGCTCCCGCGCTGATCTACCATTTTTTTAATTCAGGTACGGAAACTTCGGGTGGTTGGGGGATCCCGATGGCAACCGATATCGCTTTTGCCCTGGCTATCATCACATTGTTAGGAAAGAAAGTACCTGTCTCACTGAAGATTTTCCTGGCAGCCCTGGCTATAGCCGACGACCTGATGGCGATCCTGGTCATCGCGGTGTTTTATACTTCAAAGCTGCATGTTAATTACCTGCTCTATGCGCTTGGAACACTGGCTCTACCCGTTATATTCAATAGAATGGGAGTCAAAAAACTGGTGTTTTACCTCGTTCCCGGCATTTTCGCCTGGTATTTTGTACACCATTCGGGTATTCACGCCACAATCGCAGGGGTACTGACGGCCATGACGCTGCCTACCACGCCCGACGATACTGAATCGCCGCTGGAAAAGCTGGAGCACCTGCTGGTAAACCCCGTTAATTTTATCATCATGCCGCTTTTTGCGCTCGCCAATACGAACATAGCCCTGGAAGCTGGCATGATAGAAGGGCTGTTTACGCCGTTAGGGCTTGGTATTGTGCTGGGATTGCTTCTCGGCAAGCCGATCGGCATTTCACTCGCTACCTGGATTTCCGTAAAATCAGGGCTATGCCAATTACCGGCTAAAGCCTCCTGGGTACATATAATCGGGGTCGGGATGCTGGGAGGGATAGGATTTACAATGTCGATCTTTATCGCCATGCTGTCGTTTGCCGATA